>WALD01000058.1 GCA_015523055.1 Candidatus Altarchaeota archaeon | reverse complement strand
CCACTATATTTATATTTTATAACGCAAACTCAAAAAATTCTTCATTATCCTCATCCCCTCCCTCGTAAGGATTGATTCCGGATGGAACTGGAGCCCGTAGATCGGGAATTCCTTATGCTGCAAGCCCATTATCTCCCTGTCATCCAGACTTTTTGCGGTAATATCAAGGCATTCGGGCAGGGAACCCTCATCAACAACAAGGGAATGGTATCTGGTTGCAATCAAAGGGTTTTGAATTCCCTTCAGAATTCCAGCCCCGTTGTGTTCTATCCTGCTTGTCTTTCCATGCATCAGGGTTTTTGCCCTCCTTATCTTCCCCCCGAAGACATGGGCTATACACTGGTGTCCGAGGCAGACTCCAAGGAGCGGGATTTCGGGGCCAAATTCTTTTATAATACTATTTGAAATTCCTGCATCTTCAGGCCTTTTTGGACCGGGAGAGATTATAATGTGTGAGATTCCCTCCTCTTCTATAATTCTTTCAACCTCCTCCAGCTCTGAATTGTTCTGCAGCACTATGGGATTCCCTCCAAGGATTCCGATGTACTGAACCAGATTATAGACAAAGGAGTCTATGTTGTCGATTACGAGAGTTTTCACCCCCCAACCTCCAGGGCTTTGAGCAGAGCCCTGCCCTTGTTCAGTGTTTCCTCGTATTCCCTTTCAGGAATTGAATCGGCAACGATTCCAGCCCCGGCCTGCACATACGCCTTCTTTCCCTCGAACTCTATCGTCCTTATTGTTATCGCTGAATCAAGATTGTGGTTGAAGGAAAAATAACCGACTGAGCCTGCATAGATCCCCCTCCTTGTCGGCTCCAGTTCCTCTATAACCTCCATTGCCCTGACCTTGGGGGCGCCTGAAACTGTGCCGGCAGGGAATATGCTCCGGAATGCATCAAATTCATCCATCTCCGGCTTCAGTTCTCCAGCCACTTCGGATACTATATGCTGGACATGGGAGTATTTTTCAATCTCCATGAATTTCGTAACATTGACGGAACCGAATCTCGCCACTCTTCCGATGTCATTCCTCCCTAAATCTACAAGCATAAGATGTTCTGCTCTCTCCTTCTCGTCCTGCAGCAACTCTCTCCCCAGTTTTCTGTCCTCCTCCCCCGTCCTTCCCCTGGGCATTGTTCCTGCAATAGGGTATGTCTCAACTCTCCTGTTTTCAACCCTGACGAGCATCTCTGGAGAGGAGCCGGCTATCTTCCTATCACCAAGGTCAAGAAAATACATATAGGGTGAGGAATTTATCTTCTTGAGCGATTGGAATACCCCAAAGTGATCTCCGTCAAACCCTGTTTCAAACCTCTGTGAGAGGACTACCTGAAATACATCCCCCGCTTTTATGTAGTCCTTCGCATCATTTACCGAGGATTCAAATTCCCTTTTTGAGAGGTTGGATTCAATGTTGACTGGTTTACCGTTTTCTATTCCGGGGGATTCGTAACCTGAGATTCTATCTGAAATATCTTTCAATTCATCCTCAACCTCGTATTTATCAAAATCCGAGAATTCGTGCGAGAGCAGGTATGTTCTGCCTTCCTTGTGGTCAAAGATTATGTTATTCTTTGCGAGGATGAATTCGCAGATTGGTTGTTTTAGATCATCGGTTGAATCTCCGTCCAGTTTGATAAGGTTCCTGACCAGGTCGTAGGAGAAGTAGCCAACAAATCCACCGAAGAATCTTGCAGCTGGTTTTGAGTTCAGGCTGAATGCCGACATAAGGTTTCTCAGGATGCTGACGGGGTTTTTCCCCTCGGTCTGGATTTCCTTAAGCACCGACTCGCTGGACCTGAATTCAACCCCGGCATCGTTCACAGTAAGCCTGGCTATCGGATTGAACCCTATGAAGGAGTAACGGGCAACCTTCTCCCCCCCTTCAGAGGATTCAAGGAGGTAGCTGTCCTTCTCCCTCACTGCAAGATATGCCTTCTCCGGGTCCCTTTCCGGAAGTTCTATACCCACTGGATTGACCTGTATCATGGTTATCTATAACCGATTTAGTATTTAAATAGACCTGGATGTATGTTTTTGTGCGTTGTTGCGTAGAGGGGGAAATGATGAGATTTAAAAATGGAAGAGCAAGACAGAAAAAGAATTCGGTGAAATTGGATGATATTTGAAGACCTTGTTGAATTTCAAAATCAGATAGAAAGGTATTTGCACTCAGCTGGGTGATAGTTGAAAAACCCGAAGGTTTCTGTAATAATTTTGAACTTTGCAAAGAATATCATATTTATATGATAAAATGATAAGTATTTATCACATAAAATGGATAAAATAAGGATAATAGAAACTCTGAGAAAATGGAACTTTTGGGATAGGGAATTAGCTATCGGGGTAGAAAGAAATTATACCCCCTATCTCCTCAAATTTATGGGAAAGGGGAAAATAGTCTCAATAATCGGGGTCAGGAGAGCAGGAAAATCATACATTCTGAGACAGTTGATCCAAAAGATAAAGGATAAAGAGAGAACTTTAATGATAAATTTTGAGGACCCCGAATTTGAGGACTATAGTGTAAAGGACATGCAAAAAATTTACGAAGCTTACCAGGAGATGTTAGCTCCCCAACAAAAACCCTTTATCTTTCTCGACGAGATTCAAAATGTTCCCAGATGGGAAAAATTTGTGAGATCCTTACAGGAAAGAGACGAAGCAAATATAATCCTTTCTGGTTCTTCCTCCAAACTTTTATCCCAGGAACTTGCCACGGTGTTGGCTGGAAGACAACTCTACTTTGAAATTCTTCCTTTAGATTTTAGAGAATTTCTGAAATTTAAAGGTTTGGAAATAAAAACCGAAAAAGATATTGCCTTTAACGTGGAGAGAATAAGAAAATATTGTTTAGAGTATATGCAATATGGAAGCTTTCCTGAAATTGTTCTTGCCAAAGATCCT
>WALD01000057.1 GCA_015523055.1 Candidatus Altarchaeota archaeon | reverse complement strand
TATACTTTCTGAGTATCTGATTAGAAATAATTGACTTTAGACCCATATGCTTAACATCTTTAGATGATTGAGTGCGATACTTAACCGCAAAATCAGCTACCTGTTTCGCTTTTCTCAATTCATCTGAGAAGTCCCTATCATGTTTCACTTTATAGGTTAAGATCATTTTCCTTTTTGCTCCTCAAACATTGAAATTCATCTCAACGATAAATCATTTGAGCTTTCTTTCAATTTCATTGTAATCATGTTCTGGCGCGGAATCTGGGGTCTGTTAGGTATATATTTCCTCCCTGATAACCCTGGCTGAGGTTTGCACTCTCCATCCTTATCGGTCTGACGATTCTTAAGGGATATGACGTTATGATGAACGAGTTAATTTAGATTCCGGTATTCGGTCTCCCGTCTTTCTGAGGTTTCCCGCGCATAATTCGTCAGCATCATCTCCCCTGCCTTTTTTTGCTTCCTTGTATGCCCGAGGACGAACATCAGCTTTACATAGGCTGTTTCGCTGAGCATATCTCCACAGGGGATTACTCCCATGTTGAGGAGTTTCCTTCCGGTGGAGTAGACATTCATATTGACTGTCCCGAATATTGTCTGTGAGGTCATCGCAACAACCGCTCCGGAGTTTATTGCGTTCTCTATCGTGCTGGAAAGGGTTTTGGGTATATGGCCCAAACCCGTGCCCTCAATTACAATTCCCCGGTAGTTTTCTTTAACGAGATTATCGATTATTTTTGGGCTCATACCAGGGTAGTATTTTAATAAGGAAACCTGCTCCTCTATCTTAGTATCTAACTCCAATCTGCCCCCCTTGTTCATATCTTGAAAAAATTCTATTCCTTCTTCTGAAACCTTCCCGAGGGGTTTTGAATTCACACTCTTGAATGCATCCCTTCTGCTGGAGTGTAATTTTCTGACCCTCGTTGCAGAGTGTATGGAGCAATATGTGTCGGATAACCCGGCGTGCATGACAACGCAGACCTCCCCGAACCCCCCCCTTGCTGCAACTCTTGCAGCGTTTATCAGATTGAAGGCAGCATCGCTTGATCCCCTATCGGAGCTCCTCTGAGCCCCTGTAAGCACTATCGGAACCGGGGTTTTCAGCATGAACGCCAACGCTGCTGCAGTGTAGTGCATCGTGTCTGTTCCGTGAGTGATAACCACGCCACTGACTTTTCCTCGTATCTCCCTTGCTGTTTCCTCTGCAAGCCTGACCCAATCCCTTGGCTGTATGTTCTCCGAGAATTTATTGAATATCTGCCTTCCTGCAATGTTTGCGATCCCCCCAAGCTCCGGCACGGCAGAGATTAATTCCTCTGCCGAAGAGGCTGAATGCACTCCCCCTGTAAGATAATCTACTCTGCTCGCTATTGTTCCGCCGGTTGCAAGAATTGAAATGTTTGGCTTTTTAGGGTCTTTTCTGTGCTTTATTGATTTGAATTCCTCCTCTTTTATTTTTTTCTTAAGGGGCACCATGCTCTCAATTCTTTCCTTCTTGATTCCAAGGTTATATCCGCTTTCAAGTTTTATTACCACGAAATTGTCCTTAGCTAAGCTCGGTCTTTCCATCAGAATTCCTGTATATGTCCTGTCCCGGGTTTTTACCTCTACCAGGGTTCCTGGTTTTGGTGTGGGTTTTCGCATGGTGTATATATTGGTGTATATATTAATGTTTAATCTAATAGAAATATTCACAAAACGATGGTAAAATTATGCAGCAGCTGTGGGACGGAAGTGCGAAGCATGTTTGTTGAGTTTAACTGCCCCGGATGTGGCGAGACAGAGATAATACGGTGTAAATCCTGCAGAGAGCTGGGTACACCGTATGTATGTGAAAGATGTGGCTTTAGAGGGCCATGACAAAGATTCTGAAGATTTCCCCTGATGATCCAGAGGAGGACAGGCTTCTGTATGCTGCGGATTTTTTGATTGGGAATAGAATTTTTATATATCCGACAGACACTGTTTACGGGCTCGGTTGCTCCATAGATTCTCCATCGGTGGAGAGAATTTTCGAGATTAAGAAGAGGAATAAGAACACGCCGTTGTCCATCGCATTCTCCAGTATTGAGATGGCTGCAGAGTATGCGGTTATTGGGGGGAATGAAAAGAGATTCATGATGAAACGCGCTGATAAGCCATACACATTCATTGTAAGGAAAACAAATAGAATTCCTGATGTCGTTACTGCCGGAAAAGATACTGCTGGGGTGAGGATCCCAGACCACCCGGTAATAAGGGGGATTATTAAGAGGGCGGGAATTCCGGTTGTAACCACCTCAGCAAACCTTTCCGGGGAGGCGCCTCCCACAAGCGTAGATGAGATTGCTGATGAGATAAAGGGGGCTGTAGAGTTGATTATCGACTCGGGGCCGTGCAGAACAGGAAGGCCGTCAAGGGTAGTTGATTTACATTCCGGTAAGATTCTCAGGGGGTAATTGGACCTATTCTTTTAGGAGGGTTAGGCACTACGCGATGGAATTCTGCTAAAAGTTAGGCACTACATCAGAGGCTATTGGGATTAGATTATCTTCAGTGAGAAATCCTTCGCCTTTGCTGCGTTGGTGAGGATTCCAAGTGAGATTACATCAACCCCTGTTTTTACATATTCCCTGATAGTTTCTTTTTTTATACCTCCGGATGCTTCCAGAACGACTCCCTTTCTCAGTCCGTTTTTCTCAAGGAGAGTTATTGCATCCCTTATCCTCCGCGGTGTAAAGTTGTCGAGCATGATTATATCTACCCCTGCCTTCGCCGCTTCTACTACCTGCCGGGCGGTTGAGGCCTCTATCTCAACCTCATCTGTGGGGGATGTGTTTTCTTTTACCTTCTTCACTGCCTGTTTTATGTTCTTGAATAATTTGAGATGATTATCCTTGATAAGGATCATATCCCACAGGCCGAGTCTATGGGTTTCTCCTCCAGCAACATTAACTGCCTTCTTTTCAAAATATCCAAAAAGAGGAGTTGTTTTCCTTGTTGCAGCAATCCTTATCTCTGGATTATCCTTTCTCGCCTCCTGTAGAATCTCTGATGTTAAAGAGGCTATTCCACTCATTCTTGATAGAATGTTGAGTGCTGTTCTCTCAACAACTAATATGTCGTGCGAATTTCCAAGAAGAGAGAGAATTCTCTGATTCTTCCTTGCTGCTGTCCCATCCGTGGTAGAATTTGTAATTTTTACGTTGAATAGAGAGAACAATACTTTAACTTCCAGTAGTCCAGCTATCAGGCAGGGCTCCTTTGCCACAATCTCTGCCCTAACCTTCTTGTTGGGGGTAAACGCAGTCGTTATATCCTTCACACCCACGTCTTCGCGAACCATCTCCCGAAGCTTTTTTTTCAACATGCTTGGGGGTATTTTGAACCTTGGTCTCCTCTTTTGTGGATATTGTTTTGAGGTCATGGCAACCTGTAGTCAGTTTCTCCTTTATCCACTTTTTATCTGTTCAGTTCCTATCCGTTTCTCTCCGGTTTATTTACTATCATCT
>WALD01000056.1 GCA_015523055.1 Candidatus Altarchaeota archaeon | reverse complement strand
TGCCCGGATAAACTTCTCAGCCTTGTCCCTTTCTTTGTAGAGGTGAAGTATCTTCTCCGGTTCGGAGTTAACGGAACTCTCAAGAATGAAGAAGCCCTCGGTGCCGTTGATGTAGATATTGTCCAGTTCAGAAAGGGTTTTTTGTAGCTGCAGGATGAGCTCCACCCAAATCAGCCTAACGGCTGACTTCGTTAAATCGCATATGTTAGATAGAATTTTCTGAAAGAAATTTGGTTTTTCTTTTCTTCTGGAGGGTGCATAAACTACTTACTTCCCGGCTCCCTTCTTACATCTACCGGCAAACGACCTTATATCCCCTGATGTATACCTGTCCTTGCTTGTATCGGTATGAATCTCCCCGGTGGATATGCAGATATATTGTGGCACTCCCTCGGGGATGTTCAGGAATTCTTTCAGGCAATTCATCTGGTCTTTTACCTTCGGATTTGTTGAATTCTCATCCAGCCAGAGGATATTATACCCATCCTTCCCGGCCTCATCAACCCATCGGGAACTCCTATTGCACACTTTGCAGGAATCCGAGTAGTAAAAGGCGACCGTATCCCTGCTGATGTTCATCCCGGCAAGGCAGGTCTGCATCTGCTTCAGGTATTCCCTGGATAGACGGCAGGCGTTCTCGTGCTTCGTGAGACAGAGAAACTGCAGAATATTGTATCTGTTCAGGGCAGAAACTATCGTAGATATGTTCCCCTTGCTCTCGTCCTCCTTCATAACAAGGATGTGGGGGAAGGGAATTCCATCATTCTGGTAGATTCTGACCTCAAGAGACATATCACTGAATAGCTTAGCGATCGCTGGGGTATCGCATCCCTTGCACCCCGGGGGATACAGGTAAAGGAATTCGGTGCCTCCCTTTCCTGCAGAATAGATATTCTGCTCGCAGTCAGGGCAATCAGCCGCAGGGCATTCCTTCTCCAGATTCAGCAGCAGAATCACCCCAATCCCAAGCACAAGGGTTAAAGCAATAAGGGTCAGCGGCTTCTGCTTATTGAAGGTCATGGTTAATAATGGGAATCTGCATTGAAAAATCACTTACAGACTGTCCAGAACCTCAATCAGCCTCCTGTTCTCCTCCGGGGTTCCAACGCTAATCCTCACATACTCCCCCTCAAAGCCCTTGAATTTCCCGAAGCTCCTGACGATAATCCTCTCCTGCATCAACCTGTCAAAGAATTCCTCTGCCTTCATGGGTGAAACATCTATTAACACGAAATTCGCCTCCGATTTAAACGCCCTGAATTTCCCGGAGAGAACCTCAAACAGAATTCTCCTGTCTCTTTTTATCCCCTCAACCGTCTGTCGCATATAGTCCACGCTGTCAATGGCTGCAATTCCTGCTCCTAAAGCCAGAGAGTTCACATTGAACGGCATCCTTACCCGGGACATCAACTCCACTATCCCGGGGCTTGCTACTGCGTAGCCTAGCCTCAGCCCCGCAAGGGCAAACGCCTTTGCGAATGTCCGCATAACCACGAGATTGGGGAATTCATCCATCATTGCAATAACACTCTTTCCATAGAACTCGACATAAGCCTCATCAACGATGGTGAGCTTCCCAAGTTCAAGAACCCTCCTGACATCCTCATCTGAAATCACCCCCCCGGTCGGGCTGTTCGGCGAACACAGGATGAGAATTCCCGCCCCCTCTGCATTGCTGATGAATTCCTCTGCCGGGAATGAAAAATCATCGTTCAGTCTGACCTCACTGTATTCCTCACCGAGGATTTCTGCCCCCAGCCTGTATTCCGCAAAGGTAGGGCTGAGACCCATAACCGGGCCCTTGAAAGTCTTCAGAACCATGTCAATCAGCTCATCAGAACCGTTGCCCAGCAGGATGTTATCTGCATTCACGCCGCAGTATCCTGCAATCTTCTCCCTCAGCTCCTGAAACCTGTGTGGGTATATATTCACCCTCTCAGACTCCCTCTTTAGAGTCTCCACTACCCGGGGTGAAGGGCCGTAATTATTCTCATTGGAGGCCAGTTTTGTGTAGCCCTCCCGCATCTTCCCCGGCTCATAGAGAGCAAGGTCCTGAATCCGGGATTTTGCATATTCTGCAGGGTTGAATTCCATTTCAGAATAGAATTTAGGAGTAAGGATAGATTAATGCATTTAGAGGAATTTCACAATCAGGGAACCGACAGGCAGACCTATGTTCATGGCAACAGGCTTGCACTTCACCTTCATCAGCAGGGCGACCTTTCCGTTCAGTATATCGGGTCTGTCAACCAGTGTTTCATAACATGCCATTCCCTTTGCAATTATCAGGTCGGCGTCCTCCCATGCGCGCTGGAATTCCCCGGGGGTCCTTTCAAACCACACCCCTATATAATTCCCCCGCGGCAGAATCCTGCCCCCTATGCCAGCCCGCTCCACATCCTCAAGACACGCGTCGTCCTGCACCGGTCTGGAGAGAGGGGACACAGTAACATCAGCATAACTCCTCAGCTCATTTATCAATATCCTGTCCAGCACCAATTCCCCGGCATTATCGGTGACATAGAGAATTCTTTTAGAATTCTTCACCCTTTCGTATATCTTATCGCTGTCATCTATCCCCAATCTTCCGTTGACGACCTCCATAATCTCCTCCTCCAGCCTGTCGAGATTAACCCTGTGGTCCCTCGCACCAAACTCTATTATGTTTCCTGCAAGAGCCATTCTGATGGCGGTCTTAAACCTCTCCCCCTTTCCCAACCCCCTGAGACGATCCTCAAGCCCGGGGTATAATTCAAGAGCGGCATCCATTGATTTCTCCTTTAGCCGCTTCATAGGATTGTCGTTCTTCGCAATCCGATTTATAATCTTATTCCTCTCGTTTGCAAGGATAGTGGTCGTTATTTCCGGGGAAAACCTGTCGGAAAAAAGCCTGCATACCTCCCTTACGACCCTGTATCTTGTTTCCTCACTCTCGTTATCGCAGAAGAGCAACGCTCTTCTGAGCATACAGGGCCCGCATTCTGGATAGAGTTTCATAGCGTTATATTTATATACACCTGCATATATTTATTTCAAGCAAAAATGGCAATTAGATTCATTGAGAAAAAGAATGCCTCTGTTGAGCTGGAGTTTGACGACAAGATTCTCCCGAACCTGCTGAGAGCAGACCTTATCAGGCATGAGGTGGATTCATACTGCTACGACCCCCACCCCCTGCTTCCCGGCTACCGCCTCCATGTGGATGCAAAGGATGCCATAAAGGAGATTAAAGGCTCATTAAAGAGGGTCGAGAAGGACTGGAAGGATTTTGGCAAAGCCCTCATCAATGCCACAGAGACCGGAAAGAAAACTGTTCCTAAATAGGGTCATTCTGTAACCCTTACACTCCCAGAAGCAATGCTTTATTACAAAGTCGGCAATATCCTTTCGACCCGGGGTCGGAGTTGTTTTATTCAGCAGGGGATTAGTCCTGTCTTTTTTTCATTCTCCATCAACTCAAGGGTGTAGGCCTTGATTATATCGCTGTTGGATACAAACCCTACAACCTGTCCATTGTCCATAACAGGGAACCGCCTTATGCCTGCCTTCGCCATGAGCCTCGCAACATTCTCAACCCTTACATTGGAGTTTATGTTTAAGAGAGGCTCACTCATTATGTCTTTCACTTTTATTTCATGCGGACACCCCCCGGGTGCAACTACCTTATCTACAAAATCCTTCCGGGTTACAATCCCATAGTCGTTTAGTGTCCCTCCCCTCTCAACCAGGAGGCTTGTAACCCTCCTGTCCATCATCTTCTCCAGTGCTTCGGCAACGCTCGCATCCCTCGCAATGGTTATAACCCCTTTTGTCATTATATCGTGTACGTACATATGTATCACCTATAAGATTTATGT
>WALD01000055.1 GCA_015523055.1 Candidatus Altarchaeota archaeon | reverse complement strand
ATTATTAGTATATAAGGCAGTGGATAGGTAAGGTAGAGGATAAAAGGATTATAAACCGGAAAGACCGCTCTTGCCTCTGCCTCCGCTTTCAAGCAATGAACTCCTTTTTCCCGTTCCAGTGTTCTTACCCTTCTTTAAGCCAGATACAAAGATTACTATTCCTGTAAGGACAACTATTGTCGTAAGAACAAAAGCCAACATGCTGTAGTTGTGTTCCCTTCTTATTTCCCGGGTTATGTCTTTAACACCATATTCCCTGTTAACATTCATTGTGTTTGCTATGATTCTCAACTCTCCTTCCTCAAGACCGGTTCTTGATATTCCATTCTCGTCTGTCATAAGGGTTTTGTCCATGTTCTTTGTCTTCAGAAGGAGAGTAATACCAGCTACAGGGGCATGGCTACTTTCAGTTTTTATAACCAGTTCATCACCCTCGATCGCGGTATTCAATTCCAGAGGATGCGGATTCACAGTGAGTTCTCTGGTAGATGTCACATAACCACCCCCCCCTGCAGAGATCTGATACATTCCAACCTCGTCAGGCGTGTAACTCGTACCCTTCAAAACTTCCTCATGCCCTTCTGGATCCCTTATCTTAATGTTCGTAGAAACCTGATTGCCCTCCTCATCCAGTGTAAGAATTGTTACAGGTTCTCCAATCTCAATCACATCCCGGTCTAGGGTTAGTTTTAGTAATCCGGAAACATTTAATTTTATATTAACATCCCAGTAATTCTCCTTATTCAGTGTTATTGTGTACCTTCCGACCTTTGTTGGAATGAATTTGAAGACGCCGTTGGTGTCTGTCTTTCCACCGGCTGGAATCTCAGGAATAAAGACATTTACATCATTAATCAGATAACCAAGCTGGTTTTTAGTTATCAGGGTAACCTCCTGGCCCGGCAGGGGGCTGTCCGGTTCAAAGGATATATGCAATGAATTATAAACATAAAAATCCTTTTTGGATTCCTTGTAGCCCTTTTTTCTTGCATATATTCTATGGAGACCTATTGAATTCGGAATAAAATTCATAACCCCGTTCAGGTCAGTAGTATATGTTTTTATCTCACCTGCCTGATTCTCTATCTCTATCTCAACGCCAGAAAGCGGTTTTCCATTAGCTCTAGTATTTATTGAAATGCTTCTCCCAATAACGGGGTTTTCAGGGTCAATCAATAATGATATATCTGCTTTGTCTTCTATCACTACTGTTTTGTTAACGCCCCAGTATTCAGTGCTCAATTCCCCAAGGACCAGAGTATAGGTACCTGCTTCATCAACAGTAAAATTGACACCCCCATTTATCGTTGTATATAAAGGAAATATCTTTCCGTCACTTCTGACAAGCTTCGCCCCCACAGGGTCGGAAAGTGCAAAGGTCACAGGGTCACCAACCTTCGGATCCGGAGGATTAGGACCGTCAACAATCAGTGCTTTCTTTACATAAAAGCTCCCACCCCCGCAGTAATTCAAATCGTCTATAGCGAATCTATACTCTCCGCTTTCCTTTGGTATAAATCTTAGTTTTCCATCGCCTCCTGTGTCATAACTATCAGCGGAGCCAACACCTCCCTTCACACGATATATGTCTACTACAAGATTACGCACGGGGGTTCCGTCGTCCTCTATGAACCTCAGGGCAACCTCCTTATTAACAAGAGGCTTATCAGGGATTATATTTACCTCCGGAATCCGTCCTATCCTTATCATCTGGCTGACAGTCTGGATCTTTTTATCACTCTTGAATAGCTCAACCCTTATCTCATGAACCCCACAATCAACCCCCCTCTTGCTTAGGTCCCACGAATTAGATTCTATTTTATCGGTATCGCATCTGAGATTCTTTGAACTGAACAGAACATCATCCAGAAAGAAGAGAACCTTTGAATTACACGGTGTTCCTGAAAATTCTACATTCACTGAAACCTTATCGACCCTACTGATGTTATACTTGTCTGGATTCACATTTATATCGCTGATGCGCACTCCAGCAACAGCCGGAACCAAAAGGAGCAATAATAGAAGAATCGTAAAATAGCACCTCCTCCCTATCTTTTTCTCCATATTATAATATGCCACCTATGGATTAAAAATAGACAGTTCATGGATAAATTGTGCTAATTTGGTAAACTCCTACTCCTTCCCACTCTGCTTTGTAGGTTATGTATTACGTCAGTTTGTAGTAAGGCATATTGCTGACAATCCTGTTGAAGCATCTGCCTTTGCCCTTCGCAGATTTCCTTATCCCTTTTAGATTGCCAAGAACGATTACTGCGTTCTTCTCTCCGGCTTCGTTGACTATTGCTCTGGAAATCTTATGCAGAACATCGTTTACTTTTCGCTTCTCCGTATGTTTTATCCTCTTTATCTCTTTAAGCAATTTCTTGTTTCCAACTCGCTTTCGCAACCAAGAGTAATGCCTTCTTGTTCCTCTAACATCTCCCCATAGAACTTAGGAGTCTTCATAGAGCCATTCGTAAACTCCACAGAGGTTACAATATGCTTCTCTCCTAAGTCAAGTGAGAGGATTAGAGGATTCTTAGGAATCTGAATGTCAGGAACTTCCTTTTGGACAGCAATGTTAATGAAGAAGTTGCCTTTATGTTTTTTGATTTTAGACTCGCATAGTCCAAAGTCCTTCTCTATCTCGCAATGAGGCTTTATTGCTAACCAAAGACCGCCTCTCCTTGCTTTTACAGGGATCCTGACCCAGTAGTTAGCAATCTTTGTATCTCTCTTTTCAACTTTGATTAAGTCTTTTCTTATGCTCAGAGGGTATTCTTTGTTAGGTTTAACTCTCTTGTAGAACCTTAATGCCTGTTGCCTATTTGCTGAGTGTAACTCTGCTTTCTCACCCTTAAGTAGTTTCTGGATGTTATTGTATTCTACCTCCAACTGCCCTTTTTTGATATTGGTCAATCCAACTATCTTCGCTTTGATTGTTTTCTTAACTATCATTTCTTTTAGTTTTTTGCTGTTCGGTATATCTTTTTATACTAAACGGTCTGTATCTCCCCTCTAAAGAAAGGAGTTTTAGACCGATTGTTTTATGATTGTTTTATATAAACCTCACAAATTGAACAACATCTCCCAGATCCCGGGTGTATCTCCTGAGAACGGCCTCCTGCTCAAATCCATGTTTTCTGAAGAAGCTTATACATTCATTGTTATCATACCTGACCCTGGCCGTTATCCGTCTTATACCTGCTGTTTTGAGGAAATTCTCACAGTTATCAAGCAGTTTTGAGCCCACACCGGAATTCCTATAGTATTTTTCAACTGCTATCGGGCCAACCTCTGATCTTCCAACATTGCTGTAGAAGACGGCTCCAAGAAAGCCGACAACCAATCCATTAATATCTGCAATGAAGAACTGAAAGTCATGCCTCTGGGAAAGCCTCAGGATGAAGTCATCATCCACATTCATAGACTCAAATTTATCTATCGAATCACGGTGAATTCTCACGATCCTTTTTTCATCACCCTGCTTAAAGCCTCGAATGGTTAAATTTTTAAGCATAATATTATATATCTTACTATGACAATGAAATATATCGTTGTGATCGGGGACGGCATGTCTGACTACCCCCTGAGGCAGCTCAACGGGAATACCCCCCTTGAGAAGGCAAAGACCCCGGCGATGGATTTTATTGCAAAGAATGGAAGCTCTGGTCTCCTGAAAACAGTACCTGAGGGTTTTGAGCCAGGCAGTGATGTTGCAAATCTTGCAATTCTTGGCTACGATCCAAGGGTTTATTACCCCGGTGGAAGAGGTCCCCTTGAGGCCAGAAGTCTCGGAATCAAACTGAAAGACAGTGAAGTAGCGATAAGGCTCAATCTGATTAATGAGGATAACGGCAGAATTGGGGATTACAGTTCAGGACATATAAGCACCGAGGAAGCGAGGGTTTTGATAGAGGAGCTGGATAAGAGAATAGGCACTACAGACATAAAATTCTACCCCGGGAGAGGATACAGACATATTGTTGTTCTCTCAGAGAAATATTCAGAGAAGATAATCTGCAAACCACCCCATGACATCCATAATCGCCCCGTTAGTGAGAATCTTCCGAAGGGAAAGACCGCTGAGGGGAAGGGTACAGCAGAAATTCTAAATGAATTAATCAGGAAATCAAGAAACATTCTTTCAGAACATCCCGTAAACAGGAAGAGAGTCAGGGAGGGGAAACTCCCCGCCAACCTGATATGGCCGTGGGGTGCCGGCAGGAACAGGGAGGTCCCATCATTTAGGGAAAGGTTCAACATTAAAGGTGCCTTGATATCGGGGGTTGACCTTCTGAAGGGAATTGCGGTAACCATCGGACTGGAGGTCATTGATGTTCCCGGAGCAACGGGGTATCTTGACACAAACTATGAGGGCAAGGCAGATTATGCCATGAAAGCATTGGAGAGAAATGATTTTGTATGCATCCATGTTGAAGCTCCTGATGAAGCCGGGCATGAGGGCATGCTTGATAGTAAGATAGAGGCAATTGAGAACATTGACAGGAGAATTCTCGCAAGAATTCTCGACGGTATGAATGGAAAGGAATTCACAATTGGGATTCTCCCCGATCACCCAACCCCCGTGAGTATAAAGACCCATACATCCGATCCGGTTCCATTTGCAATCTATTCAACCCGGAAGGAAGGGGATACAGTGGATAAATTCACTGAGAATTCAGCAAAAAAAGGCACCTATGGACTCAGAAACGGAACGGAGTTCATGAATCTTCTGTTGGATAGGAATGGCTGAGAAAATAAAAAAACCGGCTGAGAGGGCAGAGGTTGCAAAAACAGTAACGAAGGTGGCCCCCAGGATAATCAGAAAACCAGATGTAAGGAAATCATCACCGGGGTCCAGATTAAAACCAACGCCCGGGGTACCGAAAAGGGTCAGAGCAGTAATCGCCTTCAGGGAAGGAGAATATGGTATGTCCGTTAGGGTGAAATTCCCCCGTTCCTATTATCTTCTCAGGATTCTTGAGGTTACGGAGCCGGAGAAGCAGAAGAAGTACCGATTCAGGCATTTCAATAATATACTGGTTGCAGGAATGTATTCTAAGGACCTCTCTGAATTCCTGCAGGAGGGGGCAAAAAAGGCAGGGTTTGAACTGGAGATTGTCAAATCAAGATGAGCATCAGGGCACATCTACGAATCTCGGGAAGGGTCCAGGGGGTCTTCTTCAGGGACGGCACAAGGGATATGGCAACAAGGCTTGGGCTGGGTGGCTGGGTAAGGAACATGCCGGATGGAACTGTTGAGGCAGTCTTTGAAGGGAATGAAGGCAGGGTTAAGGAAGCAGTTGAGTGGTGCAGAAATGGACCCCCCCACGCCCGGGTTTCTGATGTCAGAGTAGAATGGGAGAGGCCTGCGGGAGAATTCTCCGGGTTTGAGATAAGATACTGAATCTTCCTTTGGAACGGAGAGGATGTCGCTGGTCCCTCTAACCTAACTCATCCAATAATGCCTTTTTCATTGCCTCCATTGGCGCATCAACATTCAGCCATATCCTCAGGGACTCAGCACCCTGATGCACGAGCATAGCTATCCCATCTATCGTTCTGCATCCTGTTTCTCTGGCATTCCTCAACAGTTTCGTCTCCAGAGGATTGTAGACTATGTCCATCACCGTGAGGTCAGGCTGCAGAATTTCTCCCGACAATGGACTCTTGTCAGTATCAGGAAACATTCCAACAGATGTTGTGTTAATGAGTATGTCGAACTCATCCAATTTTTCTTTAAGGGGAAAATCCAGAATTTCTGCACTCTTATCCAGTTTCTCATCAATATCTGCGGCCAGCTCCCCGGCCCTCTCCCTCGTCCTGTTGCATAGCGATATCTGAGCGCCTTCCATCGCTAACTGGAATGAAATTGCCCTTGCTGCTCCTCCCGCGCCGAGGATAAGGATATTTTTCCCGCCTACTGGCTGGCCTGCCTCCTCCAGAGCCCTAAGGGCACCGATTCCGTCAGTATTGAAGCCCCTTGCGTTATTCTCAAATTTTACAGTATTTACCGCTCCAATTAGTTCAGCTTCCCTGTCCAGACTGTTGAGAAATTTTATAATCTCAACCTTATGGGGAATCGTAACATTGAAACCGAGGAAATTCTCCCCTGCCCCCATGACGAAATTCCCAAGGTCTTCGGGCTTTACGTCGAATTTGTCATAGGGGTAATCCAGACCAAGCTCTCTCAGCGCTGCCCGGTGCATCGCAGGGGACAGGGAGTGCTCTATCGGATGTCCTATAACGCCGAGAATCTTTCCTTTCATCTAT
>WALD01000054.1 GCA_015523055.1 Candidatus Altarchaeota archaeon | reverse complement strand
CCTCGGGGTCAAGGCAAGGGTCATGGAGATTGCAGGTCATGAAGAGGTGGGTTCCTGCTGCTTAGCAACGAACAACGGCTTTATAGCCCACCCCGGAGCAGAGGATGACATGAGAGTACTGAAAAAGGTATTCGGGGTTGAGGGTAAAACAGGGAGTGTAAATTTCGGCTTTCCCTTCGTAAAGACAGGATTGATCGCCAACACCAACGGGTATCTGGCGGGGTCAGGCACTACAGGAATAGAGCTTGGCAGGGTTGATGAAGCCCTTGGATTCCTGGAGTAAGTATTCTCACCTTTCCTATGCTCTCTCCTTTTATCAAGAAGGAGTATTAATTCTAATTGATGAAAAGAACAGGGGTAGTTAATCTACCGTTGCATGGGGGCAAGGCACCCAGATGGCTATTCAACCGGATGGTGAAGCTGGCTAGGGAGGTATCAGAGATAATAATCTATGAATACGGCCAGGAGGAATTCCTCAGGAGAATTTCCAACCCCTACTGGTTTCAGGCGTTTAGCTGCGTGCTTGGATTCGACTGGCATGCGAGTGGTACGACTACCGTAACAACCGGGGCGCTGAAGGCTGCCATAGATGCAGAGAAATTTGGAGTAGCAGTCTGCGGTGGTAAAGGAGGCACGTCCAGAAAAACGCCCGGCGATATAGAGAGGGCATCTGATATATTCTCTTTATCCAGCAGAAGAACCGATGAGTTAATCCATGCAAGCAAACTATCAGCCAGGGTCGACAACACCTGCGTCCAGGATTCCTATCAGCTGTATCACCACTCCTTCTTCTTTACCGAGAAGGGAAAATGGGCTGTTGTGCAGCAGGGGATGAACGAGTCCTATGCAAGGAGGTATCACTGGCTTGGTGAAGAGGTTAAAGGGTTTGTTGATGAGCCCCATGCAGGAATCTCTTGCGATCGAAAAGAAGAAAAGGTTCTCAACCTCACAGCGAAGGACAGTAAGGAGACGAGGAAGGTCAGTCTGGATCTGGTAAAAGATAATCCGGTCCATATCGAAAAATTTCTCAATAAGAATCCCCAGAAGGGGTTGATGGAGTTTGAGCAGGAATTCCACCCGGCGGGGATCCCTGCGTGGCGGGAATTCACCATGCCAGAACATCACCCTGTTCTGGATATAGATGTTGGCAAGGCAGGGATGGAGGTCATCAGAAAGGCCTATGAGATTCAGCCAGAGAGCTATGAGGAATTAATATCACTGCGAGGGATGGGCCCAAAGAGAATTCGTGCTCTTGCCTTGATTTCAGATCTTCTCTATGGAACGGAGCCAAGCTGGGAGGATCCGGTCAAATACAGCTTTACGCATGGGGGGAAGGATTCATTTCCGTTCCCGGTGCAGAGAAGGGTTTATGATAATTCTATCCTGAATCTAAGGGATGCAGTGGAGCAGGCAAAAATTGGCAGGAAAGAAAAACTCTATGCAATAAAGAGGCTGCACGAGTTTGTTCAGGGATAGTCCGGTTTTGATGCCCGATATATGCACCTTCAGGTATATAAATTAAAGCATGGTAAAGTAAGGGTTATATGGAAAATATTATGAACACCTCCACAAAGATTTTTCTCCGCAGCAGGTTTAAGGAATACTACCGGAAAAACAGAGTGCCTGCCCCCCCGGGCATTACCCGGCGGGAGTTCGGGTTCGGAACGCTGGAGTCAAAAATCAGGGCAAGACACAGGGCATTCAGAAATCCCGCCGAGCTGGAAGACTTTATGAAGCGGGAGGCACCGTTTTACATATCCTACTCCTCAGCATACTATGACTTTCCTGCCAATCGGCCAATGAGCAGAAAAAAATGGCTTGGGGCTGATCTTGTATTTGACCTCGACATGCCAATGGAATTCCTCAACTCGGAGAGGATGGATGAGGTCAAGAGAGAGGCATTAAACCTGGTAGAATTCCTCAAAAATGATTTTGGATTTTCAGAAAGAGATATAGAAATAAATTTCTCCGGCAGCAAGGGCTATCACCTGCGAATAAGAAATGAGGAAATCAGATGGCTTGGTAGAGAGGAGAGGAGAGAGATTGTTGATTATGTAAGCGGGAATCTTGAGGTTAAAGAATTCTTCAGATGGGATAAAGCCGTCACCACCTCCAGTGGTAAGGGAAGGAGTGTTAATGTGATAAAAGGTCCAAGATCGTCGGACAAGGGCTGGGCAGGAATAATCTATTCAGGGCTTTACAATTTTATCAGAGATTCGGGCATAAAGGAACTGGAAGGTGTGAAAGGGATAGGTGAAAAGAAGGCGAAGGAGATTTATGATAACAAAGAAAGAATTCTAAGGGAAATTGAGCTTGGTAGGTATAACTATATACCCGAGATTGTGACAATAAGTGGTTCACCAACCAATGCTGGGCAGGGATTTTTCATAAGGAATGTAAGTTCCCCCCTTGTTGACAGAATAATCCACGAGAAAGCTGTAAAGGCCCTCGCATCTGAGGACACGGACAGGATGGTAACAATAGATACCTCAAGACTGATGAGGCTGCCCGACAGCCTTCACGGCGGGACCGGGCTGAAGGCAAGCATTGTCAGGAATATTGATGAATTCAACCCCCTCGTGGATTCAATCGCATTCTCCGATGAGGAGGTAGAGATTGAATTGAACAAAAAGGTTCCGGAGTTTGATCTTAACGAGAACAGGTTTGGTCCATTCTCTGGTAGGGTCAGAATCCCTGAGTACTGTGCGATTTATCTGATGCTAAAGGGATGCGGTGAGGCTCCGGGGTAATACTTGCCTTCCGGGAGAGATAGTGGATTCCTCTTTCCTCATATCATCCCCTGATATTTAGCGTTCTCGCCGAGCTCATCTTCTATCCTGAGCAACTGGTTGTACTTTGCATTTCTTTCAGATCTGCAGGGCCCTCCTGATTTTATCTGTCCTGTTCCCAGACCAACAGAAAGGTCGGCTATGAATGAATCCTCTGTTTCTCCGGAGCGGTGCGAAACCATTACCCTCCATCCATTATTCCGGGAAAGCCTCGCAGCGTCTATCGTCTCCGTTATTGTTCCAATCTGGTTTATCTTCAGGAGCAGGGCATTACAGGCTTTTGATTCTATTGCCTTTTTGATTCTTTTAACATTAGTAACAAGGAGGTCGTCACCCACTATCTCCACCCTATCACCAAAAATCCCTGTGAAATTCTGCCAGGGATACCAGTCGTCCTGCGCGTATATGTCCTCTACCGAGATTATCGGATAGTTCTCAATAAGGTCTTTATAGAATTCCATTAATTCATCACCCGAAAGTTCCCTGCCTTCAATCCTATATCCCGTATTGGAATAGAATTCTGATGCAGCTGCGTCTATCCCAAGCTTAATCTCATGTTCATAACCAACCTCCCTGACAGCTTTCAGGATCAGCTCAAAGGGTTCTTCTGCGTGAGAGAGAGGAGGGGCGAAACCCCCTTCGTCTCCCACATTGATTGCATTTTTCCCATACCGCTCTCTGATTATGCCTTTAAGCGTCTGATAAACCTCAGCACACAATCTTACACCCTCGCTGAAACTCTCTGCCCCTACAGGAAGAATCATATACTCCTGAATATCAAGAGAGTTTCCGGCATGAACCCCACCGTTGATTACATTCATTGCCGGGGTTGGAAGAATGAGTTTCTTGTTGCCTGACAGCCCAGCAATCCGCTCATAAAGGGGGATTTCAAGCTCAAGAGCTGAAGCCCTGCAGACGGCCATGCTCACTCCAAGGATTGCATTCGCCCCGAGCCTTGATTTGTTCTCTGTCCCATCAATTTCAATCATTGCCATATCAATTTCTCGCTGCTCGGTGCATTCTCTACCCTTCAGTTCATTGGAGATTATTTTGTTGACATTATCAACGGCCTTCTGCACGCCTTTCCCTAAAAATCTTTTACCTCCATCCCGTAACTCAATCGCCTCGTGGATTCCAGTACTGGCCCCGGAAGGAACCATCGCTCTAGAGATTCCCTGTTTCGTTCTGACCTCAACCTCAATGGTAGGATTCCCTCTGGAGTCAAGAACCTCCCTAGCCATGATTGACTGAATTTCAAAAGCCATAATATGTATTATAATGGAAAGGTTATATTTGGTTTCTTAATATCTTGCCTTCCATTTCCTGATGTATAACAACCCAATTACTACAAACAAGACTATGATTCCGATTATCTCACTCCACCCGTTACCCTTCCCATCCGTTGCAGGGGCGGTTAGTTTAACTGGGTGTGTTTTTTCCTGAACGGAGGTAGTTACTGGCATTATCGTTGTGGTGCTTGATGATGTAGTGTTTGTAATTATTGGCGGGATTGTAGTGGCTATGCCTACTGGTGTTGTCGTGACCATGGTCTTCACCCTGTCGTCCTCTCTGAACCCCAACACATACACGCTTCCATCCTCTGAGCCAAATACAATCTCAAGAAAGCCATCATTATCCAGATCTGCTACTGCAGGTGATCCAATTATTGAGCCATTTGTTTTATACCTGAAACTTGCACTTCCGGTACTGTTTATTACATACAGGTTCATGTCATGGGAACCGATAACTATGTCCGGGCGGTTGTCATTATCTATGTCTGCAATGGCCGGGGAGGAAGAAATCCTCGCATTTGTTGTATAGCTGAATATCCTTTCACCTCTGTGATCCACCGCATATATATTCCTGTCAAATGAACCAAAGACCACATCCATAAAACCATCTCCGTCTATGTCTGCAATTGCAGGGGAGGATACTATCGGACCAGAGCTTTCATATTTCCAGCTTGGCGAGAATTTTGAGGTTTCTATGTAGATGGTCTGACATCCTGAAGAAGTGCATTTTCTAAAGGAAGGTCCCTGGATCTCCTTATAGTGAAGCATATAAAGGGTCCCATCCCCCGAGCCAGTTATCAACTCATACTTTCCGTCCATGTCCATATCTACCGCTGCCGGAGACGAGACCACATCACCCCCTGTCTGGAATCTCCATATCTTCGCCAGAGGATAGGATATTGCATACAGCAGATTGTTATTTGAACCGAAGACTATCTCTGGAATTCCATCGGAATTCACATCCCCGATTGCAGGGGAGGATTCTATTCCTTCATGAGGGTTATATACCCATTTCTCTCTTCCGTTTGTTCTGAGCACATAAAGATTCCCATCCTCCGAACCAAAGATTATCTCAAGGTCAGGGTTATGGTCTATGTTGGCTATAGTAGCTGAGCCTTTAATCTTCCCCCCGGTTTTATAGACCCACAGTACATTGCCATTATTTCCAAGGCAGTAGAAATTCCCGTCATCAGAGCCAAATAGAATTTCCTTCTTGCCATCAGAATTCACATCAAATACGAGGGGTGAGGAGCGAACAGAGCCGTTTGTTTTATAGTGCCATAATTCGCTACCATCAGAAGTCAGAACATATAATCTTCCATCTCCCGAACCGATTATTACCTCAAGACTGCCATCATTGTTGATATCCTCAAGAGCGGGAGACGATTCCACCCTGCCTTCTGTCCGGTAGGACCAGAGAAGCGACAGATTACCGGGACCGATGTCAAAGAGATTCACAGAGGTAGCACTGCCAGTATTCCTGATATCAGAGCGGAATTTATACCAGCTCTTCTGCAACATAGAAACAGGACCGAACGCATAGAGGTTATTATCATTTGACCCAACAAAGACCATTCCGTTGGATATCGCAGGGGAACCAGTGACAGAGCCGTCTGTCGAATAACTCCATATTAGATCACCATTTGATTCATCAAAGACATAGAGTTTTTTGTCATTTGACGCGATGAGGGTTCTATTGCAGGACACTGCTGCCGAGCCGGTAACATCCGCCCCGGTTAGATAAGTCCAGATTAACTGACCAGTGGATTCATTGAGGGCATAGATTCTATTGTCATTGGAGCCGATAAATACTCTGCCTCTGGCTCCTGTGGGGGAGGATATTATCTTATCACCTGTTTGGTATATCCATATTAAGTCTCCCGAGAACTCGTTTATACAATAGAGCTTACCATCATTAGACCCGACAAATACTCTTCCGTCAGAAACAGAGGGGGATGACCTCACCTGCCCACCGGTTACATAGCTCCAGATCAACTCTCCGCTGGACTCGTTCAGGGCATAGAGCTTACCATCATTAGACCCGACAAAGACCCTGCCATTCTTAATCGCTGGCGAGCCAAGTATTGCTGAGCCGGTTCTGCTTCTCCATAAGAGAATACCTCTCTTACTGTTTATCGCATAAAGGAATCCATCATAACACCCAACAAAGAGTGCACCGTTGGATGCTGCCGGGGTGGATTCTATTCTTTTGCATAGATCAAGGGACCATTCAACGGAACCCACCGATGCATTTAACGAATAGATGATGCCGTTAAGGGAGGTAGCATAAACTGCTCCACCATACACAATTGGCGAGGATTTAAACCAGTCTTTTGCAGTATATTTCCAGACAAGAACCCCGGGATTGACATCAACGACACTGGAGCCGGAATTTTTTTCATCATAGAGGAATTCAGGCCATTCCGCTGCCCATACAGTAGAAACTGTTAGCGTCATTATCACGAATAATGGGATTTTTGCCATCTTACCTTAAACCACCTCTCCCAGGATTAATGCATAAGGATATGAATCTAATGATCTCCATCCTTGAGAGCTTGGAGTTTCCATGATCCCTTTCCCTGAATGTAACAGGTATCTCCTTAATCCTGAAAGCCTCCTTTACGGCCCTGAAGAGAATCTCCGCCTGAAATGCATAACCACTTGATTTTATGCTGTTAATATCTATCCCCTCCAGGACCCCCCGCCTGTATGCCCTGTAGCCGGTGGTTATGTCCCTGATATCCAGGTCAAGTAGATTTCTTGCGACAAGATTTCCACCACGGCTCATAATTCTTCTAATAAAATTCCATTTCTCTATTCTGCCACCCCCGATATATCGAGATCCCAGAACAATATCAAAATTCTTTATTGCCCTGATAAAATTCGGAATCTCTCCCGGGTCGTGGGAAAAATCGGCATCCATCTCCATTATAACATCAGCTCCCTGTTCAAGGGCATTTCTAAAACCATCAATATAGGCAGATCCTATACCTCCCCTCTCATGCCTCTGGATCAGGGTAACAGGAAATTCCTCCTCCAACCTCTCAACAACACCAGCAGTTCCATCCGGAGAATTATCATCCACCACGATTACATTCCCGGAGATTCCATTCCTATCAAAGATTTCAAATATTGAGCGGATTAACCTCCCTATATCCTCTTTCTCGTTATAGGTGGGGATGACTATGGTTATCATCATTAGATAATAGAATTTGGAAGAATAATCTAATATGGACAAACCACTCAGATACGCATCACTTTTCATTATCCTGTTCATCGCCCTTGCGATCCGCCTGCCCAACCTTGAGCAGCTCCCCCACTGGTACTGGGACGAGGGAGTTAATATGAATATCGCATGGAATCTAATCAACGGCAGAGCCCTCTGGTTCTCTATGAGGTATCCCTTCATGCCTCACCCGCCTTTATTCTTCATAATGGGGGGGATTCTCCTACGGCTCTTTGGCGAGGAGATTGGGGTGATGAGGACATTATCTGTAACACTTGGAATTCTCACAACAATTCTTATCTACCTTCTCGTCAGGGAATTCCCCGATAAGGGAGCAGGGAAATTCTCCGCAGAGATGATGGCTATGCTATCGGCTCTCCTCTTTGCAATCTATCCCGTGGCAATCTACTGGAACAGGACGGCGTTTGCAAACAACCAGCTTACCCTCCTGTTCCTCCTTACTATGTATTCCTTCCGGAAATACGTCCAGAAACGCCGTTGGACTAACATGAAGGCTGAGAGATGGCTCTACTCTGGTTCCCTTTTTACAGGGCTGGCGATGATTACGGAACTCTCCGGCTTCGTGCTGTTACCCTCAATATTCATAATCCTCAGAAACCACAAAGCGGAAAGAGTAAAGGCCATCCTCCTGTCTTTAATCCCACCGGCGCTCTTCTTTGCAGTCATGCTCGCTCTCATGCCCAGGGAATTCGTCCACGACACGATATTTACGCTAAAGAGATTTGGAATAACCCTCACATCAGTCGTAATTCTTTCATTAACCTCAATCCTGATTTACCTTCTGAGGGCAAAAATAATTGGAATTCTAATCCGTCTCAAGAACCTTTACACCCATCTTGCCTACGAGTCCCTAATCCTTCCCCGTGAATCAAAACTACCCCCGGACAGGAGGGAAAACATAGCGAAGAGAAGGCTCAGAAGTAATGCAATCCTCCTTCTGATTCTCATCAACCTCATACCTGGAATAACTCTGATACCTCCGTTCAACGACAATGCTCTCTTTGGCGGAGTGGATTACTTCTCTATCGGCATCCTTGGTCTGTTTATGATCAGGGCAGGGGACACAAGAGAATTCCTTCTTGCATTCTTTCTGCCCCTCTTTATCTACATATTCTTCCTGACAGGAAGGACAGACCACCTTATAATCCCCCTTCTGCCTTTCCTGTGCATTGGTCTGGCTATATTCCTGAAGGAAATTCATGATTACCTGAAATTATTCCATGTTCATAGTCTAACAATCCTGCTCCTTCTCTCCTATCCCTTTGCCTTCGTTCTTTACCACGATGCGTCCAGCTTTATTCTTGGAGAGGGTCTCGTATCCGAGGACATAAAGGATAGAATTGGGGTTGCAGAATTCATAAATTCAAGAGTGGAGCCGGATGATATAGTCATTACAGACAGCCACATGGTGCGTTTTATAAGGTGTAGGGCATCCGTTCTCCTGCAATCTATTGCAGCCCAGGGCAGAGGAATCGCATACATGGCTTCCGACTACGGTCCAGAGAGGTTTGAATTTGACCCTTCCTATGGCAATGCAAGGTTTATAGTAATAACTCCCAAGGCAACTGAATGGCTCTCAGAAAATGATAAAGAAATGCTCTCAGAAATCCAGAGATGGCCAACCCGCGGTGTGGGGGGGTATATAGTATACGAGAACCCCATTAAAGCCAAATAACAATAATTCCGTTCAGGAATTTTGGTCTAACCCCATCACCCGACCTATTTCACACGATATCCGTGGGCAAAAATAGGCACTTTACCTCTGTTCAGTGAACATGAATCTATCATGCCTCGGTTCGTATATTATTCCCTTATTCTTCAACTCATTCATTATTCTCTCTGCCTTGAACTTGTCTATGCCCTTGTCCTCTGCCCCCCTTAGAATATCCTCCATATGGGCAGAGCCGTCTCCACTTTCAGCAATAAGCCCTGTTATAATATCCTCCATTAGCTTTATCTTGTCCCTGTCCGACTTTGGGTATTCAGCACCAATTCTGTCAATGTCTATTTCTCCTGTCGAAGCATCATAGGCAACCTCCCTTAACACAAAATTTGTGAGTCTTATTGCTCTATCGGCATCGGTAACGGTTACGGTGTCGCTCAGTCTTATTCTTGCTGATGCCTCGGCCAGCCTTACCAGTGCCTCCAATTGCCTTGGTGTTGCTCTCACCGTCTCCTGGCTTCCACCCCTTAGATCTACATAGAATGCCTTTATCTTCTCTGCTGCATCATCTGTCATGACAGGGTGTATGTTCTTTCGTGAGTATGCTATATATTTCCTGAGTAACTCTGCGTTAATTGCTGGTTTGATTTCTTCGGCTTCCTTCTGCGTCTTGTGCATCTTGAGCATGTGATTTGCTATCTCTGCATCCTTCTCCCTGTCAAGTATGTCCCTGATTGGGAAGATAAGGTCAAACCTGCTCAACAGAGTTGGGGGTATGTCAAACTGCTCTCCCAGCGGTTTGTAGTTGTCGAACCTGCTGAATTTTGGATTTGATGCTGCAAGGACTGCTGTGTTTGCAAGGAATCTTGTTACCATTCCTGCCTTCGCTACTGAGACAGTATTATGAAGAACCATATTATTGGAAATGAGGGTATGGGTAGGTTCTATGGTAACGTCATATACCCATTTTGTATCTTTATTCTTAATCCTCCTCACCGCCTTTACCCTGCACCACGAAACCTTACCAAATGCCAGCCTGTGGAGATGGTTTATAGATTCTCTGGTCCTCAGCATCCCGGTTAGCAGGGTAATCAGAGCGTAGCGATATCTCTCTATAGATTTCATCCGGGAATTCTCCCATCTTCTGATTGTTTCCCTCGAAATCCCGATCTCTCCTGCAATTTCTGTTTTTGGAATTCTAAAATTCTGCCTGATCCTTATTAATTCATCCTGTTCGCGTGCCTCTTTTATGCCCTCAAGTGTTTGCTCTATCTCTACCAATCTGGATTCAAAGAGCCGTACATATCTCCTGAGGTTCTTTTTCTGCATATTTTTTGTTATTCTTTCGTAAGGGTATCCAGTTGCCTTTTTTAGGCTTATTCTAAGGGATGATAGTATATCCAGGACTCTGCCTCCAACATTTGGGACTATACTGTCCTGTTTCCTGAGTATTTTTCCTGTCTTCAGGTAATTTCTTATTCTCTCCTGCTTCTCCAGTGAAAGAAAGCCAATTTCCTGATAAAAGACATTCAGATTGTCCTGGCCGGTTATATCTACACGATAGGTTTTTTTGGATTCTTCAAAAATTGTTGAAAGGATGCCAAACCTACACAATAATTCCTGAACCTGTTCTGCCATCTCTCGGTTCTCTGTCATCAGTCCAACCCGTACCCTATTTCCTGTGGCCAATAAGACACCACCACTCCCCCCAAATAATGCCCTCAATAGGTGTGAGATATCATTTTTTTTACATTTCATTATCGCTGGTGGGATTCTCTTTCTCTTTCCATCCATCAAAAGTGATGAATCAATCCACTGGAGGAATTCTGTCAGTTGCGGGGACATGATATGCACAGTTTCTCTCTTTTCATGTTTTTGCACACGAGGGTCAACGCCAAAAAGGGTCTTTGTTAATGCGACATAGTCTTCTATCAACACAGAATTGGGGTTATAGAAATTAATCCCATTCTTTACTCCATGGATTAACTCAGGGCTTCCATCAGCGAGGTGATAACCAAGAAACCTGCAGAATTCGGGCGAATTATGAGCTGGTATTTTGATCTCCCCGGCGTGATGTCTTTTGGTTTTTTTGAAATCAAAAATCTGTGTCTTACCCTGGATTGGTAACTCCTCAGGGACAGGAAAAAATTCTCCTTTTTTTATTTCTTCTGCAGGAATCGTGGTTATATCTCCATTTCTGGCAACCCAGCATGGGTGTTCGGGGGTTACTCTCACGGTTCGTCCATTCTGAAGTGAAATTTCTATTAAGTGGTTTGGAGCCTTATGCCGGCTAACTCTATCCACCCCTACCTCAAATATTTTATCAAAATCAGTAGTCAATATTTTTAAACCTCCATTCAGAGGAAGAATCTCACAATTAATACCCTGCACCACCTTTGTGGAATTCTCCATCAGGTCATCTACCAGTTCCCCTATCTTTCTCTTCTCACCATTGGATAGAGTTAGTTCAAAATCCGGAGCCAGAGATTGCTGTTCCATCGCCTCGTGCATGGCACT
>WALD01000053.1 GCA_015523055.1 Candidatus Altarchaeota archaeon | reverse complement strand
GCGACCTGGACCGGAATCTTTAAACCGAAACACTCGGTGATACGTAACCGGGGGCTGGCAGAATTTATCCAGCGGGCAGAGGTTCATGACAAAACAATAATAAAGAAATTCCCTGATGATGGATGGCTTGCAGAGTGGGGCAGAGCAGTGCCTTATGCACTTAAAAAACAGCTTGATGAATTTGATTTCTGGGTCAAGGTGTAGAGAGTTTTAGGGATTTCACAATCCCACTGGTGTTGTGTTGCAGGTTTGAGGATAATCCTTTTGGACACAATCTCTAAAACAGATCCAATAATGCCCTTGCAGGGCTTATCTTTATCTTCCGAATGTCTTGGATTCCCGCCTTCTTCGCAGCCTCCTCAGCAAGAAAATCCCCTAGGCCGGAGACGAAGGCATTATCAATTCCTGTTTTTTTGAAGATTATTGAAATTGAATCTGATATCTTCTCAATCTGCCTTTCCTTTATGAATCCTGCAATCTCCTCAATCTGTTTCTCATTTAATTCATTCATGTCAGAGCAGACAACCCTTGCGATTCTCCTCATGCAGTCTTCAATCCCTTTACCTTTCCCATCAGGTGTTTCGCAGCAGTATTCCGCCTGCGAGATTTCACCAAGAATCCTGTAAACATCGGCAGTAATCGCAAAGAGTTCCGATGACACGGGGGTTGGAATTCCATTCACTTCAATCTCATTAAGGATAGTGGCAACATTTGTCCTTAGAACTCCGGAATAAACTAATTCGGAATTCTGTAGTCTCTCCAGATCGAACTTTCCCTTTGAGATAACCTGTCCGTCCTTCACAGGGATTATATCGGTTGTTGTACTTCCTGTATCAATCAGAATTCCTGTTTTGAATCTCCTTGCTATCCAGAGGGAGGTTGCCATCCAGTTTGCGGATGCTACCCGGTAGGGATTGGAGAATGCCTCCTTGAGGGATAGAAGCTCTCCCCCAACCATCAGAACCTCAGGGTTAGGCACTACGTTCTTCACCCCCTCAAGAACATGCCTCACCCCCTCATCCTTCGCCCTGTAGCAGTCTGCTAGCTCCGCCGTCATTGTAACCCTGACCCTGTCAGCGGGAAGAAATTTACTGATTTTACTACGCAAAAAATCTTCAAAATCATCCTTCCTCTTCCAGAAGGGAAAATAGTGGGTGTATTCTCTCACCCCTCCATCAGCAATTGCAAGCTTCAGATTCGCCCCACCAACATCTAATGCAAGGATTTTCATTATACCTCTTCAAACCTCAATCCGTTACATTCCCCCCATGAAAATTCCTTTCTGAATTGAATTCTCTTCCTGAATTCCGGCCGCTCAGGCAGCTCCCCCAGAAAGCTATCAACCGCTGCTTTTCCTACATTAAGCCCGGATGCGAGCTCAAGAGCAATCATTGATGTTGTTACCCGGGGATTTATCTCGATAACATAAGGCTTCTCAGCAAGAACCATATCAACCCCTATGCAGCCCTTTAATTCGGATATTGATTCTACTGTCTTCTTTGCAGCATCAAATGCCTCCTCCCTGAGAGAATGCTCGAACGGAACCACCCCACCAAGATAGGTTCCCCTCCCCTGCTCAAATCTGATATCCTGTCGATTGAGCGAAACAGGAACCGCCTTCTTCCCATCTGAAAACAGGGTAACGCTTACATTCTCCCCCCTAACAAATTCCTGCAGAATAAGACCTGAATCAGAGGGTATTTCGTCTCTGCTGTCAACAATTTGAAGGCCCTCGCATGCCGCCCCCCATCTATTCTTAACTATCATGGGATAATCCCCTGCATCAGAATTTAGTATCTGTGGGGTGTCAACCCCCACTTCCTTTAACCTGTTGAATGTTTTCAGCTTGTCAGCAGCTATTTCTATGGAGGCAACGTCAGAGGAAATGCATTGGATTCCATTGGACGTCAGACCCTTCACAAGGCCGGAAAGTTCAGCCTCCGGAGCGATGGGAAATACATAATCAACATCCAGACTATTCGCAATCCCTGCGATATCTCTGTTGGTCGGAATAATCCTGGAATCGATACCTCCAAGATTGGAGGGGGCATCCTTACCAAGCATCGTGAAAACCCTATTTTCAGCTCTCTTCAATCCCTCGGAGATTAGCTTCAACATGGAAAATCCCTCAACGAGGATTTCCCGGTCAGGCTTCATCCGCTGGATGCATACTCAATTGTAAGAATTCTCATCTCGGATTAGTCATTTCTATTTGGTTTGGTTATGTATCTCAGAACCACCCTGTATCTCATAAACAGTCCGGCGGCAAAGAGAACAGCAAATGTCGTCTTCAACAGAACGTAGAGTTTTATGTTTCTTATAAGCCCGAAGGCAAGGCCTGTCTCAGAGAGAGCATAAAGGAGAAAGCCGGCACCAATCAGCTTCCAGGATAAAATTATGACGTCTGTATTCAGGAAATGAGCCGACTTGAGTATATCACGGGATTTCTCATCCATAAGAACGAGGATTATTGCAATTACGAAAAGGGAGCATATCAGGATGAGGGTGGTATCCATAAACTCAACAACCTTCAGGGATTCATAATCGAAATCTGCAGCCACAAAATTCGACAGAGATATAAGGAGAATTATAGAATATTTGAGTGGTGTGTTAAATCTTACCATCATTTGTCAACATAATATTCAAGACTTTTGAGTGTTTGCCCAGGAATGGAGTTCTCGAACTTAACTACATCATGTACCGGGAAGACGTCCATCTCGAAGCCGTTCAGTTTTGTAAGAAAGTCCTCCCAGCTCTGATGCCCACCCCCGGGAAGTACTACCTTTGCTATAATCTTTCCGTCAAATGTCCTGAAGACCTTTCTAACCTCATCAAATTCAGAAAGACTGCTGGCAACATTCTTGGATTTGGAGGGCGGAGCCTTGATGAAGACAAAACCAAGTTGAAGTCCCAGCTCATGGGGATGAAGAACAGCTGAAAAATTCTTTATTACACCCTTTTTAACAAGTCTCTCAGCACGCGTAAAAATAGTTGTATGGGAAATGTTCAGCTTCCTTCCAAGTTTCCTAAAACTAAGCCTGGCATCATCCTGCAGGTGTTTTAGTATCTCTATGTCAAGATTGTCGATTTTCATTCTGGGATATATTCTATAAAACCTATGCATTAATTATTAGCTGGATAGGTTATAAAGTGTTACATGATTCGGAATATTTAAACAGGATAATCCCGGTTATAGATATACGGGGGGGAATCGCTGTGGGGGCAAAGGGCGGCAACAGAGAGGAGTATATGCCTCTTGAAAGCGTTATTTCCAAATCTCCTGACCCTGTCGGGATTGCAAAATCCTATGAACAGAATGGTTTTCAAGAGATATACATTGCTGATCTTGACGGTATTCTTGAGGACAACCCCAATACAGACGTCCTAAAGAGGATAGCCTATACAACCACCATAAAGGTAATGGCTGACATAGGCGTCTGGGATGACGAAAGGTTGAAGAACCTTTCGAGGATTAAACCGGTAATAGCTACTGAAACTCTATCATCCCTGAATCTCATTAATATCCCCCGGGAATTTGTCCTCAGTCTCGATACCAAGGGAGGCAGATTGGTATGTGAGATGAACATGGGGCTTGACAGATTCATTGATATTGTTATCAGAAACAGCAAGAGAATCAACGAGATAATTCTCCTTGACCTATCACGGGTCGGTATGTCCAGAGGCCCGAATATTGGGCTTTGCAGGCACGTCATTGGAAGAATTCCAGATAGGGAGATTATCTATGGAGGGGGCATCAGGAACCTATCTGATATAGACTCCCTGCTCCAGCTTGGAATTTCAAAGGTTCTTGTTGGCAGACTAATCCACGAGGGTGGAATTTTTAAGCCACCAGGATAATTATCTTTTAATGGAAAAAGACCGTATAATCAAAAGGCTTAAGGACATTAGAGCGAAGGATCCGAAATTCTCCGACGGCAGGATTATAGCCTCTGTTTCGACGGAACCATTTGATTTTGCAGTGGAAGCCTTTAAAATATTCTCAGACACAAATGCCCTTGATGTAAATATATTTCCGGGGGTAAAACAGCTTGAAAGAGAGGTAATAGATTGGTTCGGAACCATCCTGAAGAATCAAATGATAGATGGTTATATAACCACCGGTGGGACTGAAGGAAACGTCGCTGCACTCTTTGTTGCAAAGAAACTTAATCCGGGCAGGAGGGAGATTCTTGTTCCCGAATCAGCTCATTACTCCATAAAACGGGCAGCTGACCTTATGGATCTGAAGATCAACTGGGTAAAGCTTGATGAGAATTTTAGAGCCGATATAGGGGATATAGAGTCAAAGATTAGTGAAAAAACTCTCGCTGTTGTTGCTACGGCAGGCACATCCTCCCTGGGTGTGATTGACCCGGTGGAGGAAATAAATTCTTTATGCGATGATATTTTCTTTCATGTGGATGCTGCATTTGGCGGCTTTGTCCTGCCTTTTATGGAAAACGCTCCATGCATTGATTTCTCTCTTGAAAATATCGATTCTATAACCATTGACCCGCATAAGATGGGCATGAATCTCATCCCTGCAGGGGCGATACTCTTCAGGGATAAATCATATCTTAAGAAGATTAAGATATCCCCCTCTTATCTCTCATTCAGTACCAACACCGTATCCGGCAGCAGGTCTGGGGGAGCAATAGCCTCTGTGTGGGCCACAATAAACTATCTTGGTTTTGATGGTTACAGAAGGGTGGTCAAGGAGTGCATGGAGAATACAAGATTTCTCTGCAGGGAGATAGATAAAATTGAGGGCCTGGAGGTGGTGAAGAAGCCGGATATCAACGTTGTTGGAATAAGAATCAGGGATATGGAAACAGCATACTCTAGGCTGGTCGAGAGAGGATGGGACATCCTCGCTGACTCAAGGTCAGGAAGCCTCCGAGTTGTTGTCATGCCCCATGTCACAAAGCCAGTTATAAGGAATCTGATAAAGGACATGAAGGAAATTTTGGCAGGAGATTAGGATTGAGGGAGGTTGCTGTTCAATGCAGGTAAAGAATTCAATTGAGAAGCTGACTTAACCGTGTAGTGAAGGATTACATGGTCACCATACTGAATTATTCCCTCAACTTTCAAACCAATATCTTTCTCAAGTTTTTTGTTGAAGAAGGACTCACCCCCGCCTATAATCGCAGGACAGAGGTTGACATATACCTCATTGACAAATCCTTCCTTGAACATCCGTCTAGGTAGATCTCCGATGCCCTCGACGAGTATCCTCTCAATTCCCCGCCCCCTTAACTCGCGCAACAGTTCCCTCAGGTTTACAACATACTTGCCGCACCTGATTATATTAACGTTCTTCTTCTGTCCAATAGCCTTAACCCTTGATTTACTGGCATCTGCTGAAACAACAACTATGACCTTCTCATAATCAAGAATCTTCGCGTCATGCCTTATATCACATTTATTGTCTATGACAATCCTCCATGGTTCCTCTTCACTAAGCTCATGGGCATCGAGAAGCGGGTCAAATTTCATCACATGCTCAATATCAATCATGATTGCATCCACAGAGCCCCTTAATCTCTTTATTCTGTAATTCTCCTGCCTGTTTGCAAAGAATTCTTCCCTGCCCTCTATTCTACCATCAAGGCTTATTGCAGTGTTGAATATAACCTGAATTTCTTGTTTTGTCATTTCCCCACCCAGGTTAATATATAACTATCAATAAAGATAACCCAGAATGAATCTCCAGGAAGCAATCAAAAGGTATGGAATAATCAACAGGGTCCGTTATGGAAAGGCAGACCCAAATGCGGTAATGGGCAGAGTAGTTGCAGAATTCCCTGAGGCGAAGAAGGATATAAAGAATCTAATATCTGAGGTTAAAGCCATCACTAATGAAGTAAATGCCATGCCCTTTGAAAGGATCAGGAGCATGGAAATAAAGAGGACTAAATCTTACCGAAAATCTGGGATAACCCTGCCCGGAAATCCTTCGAGGGTCAGGATGAGGTTTGCCCCAAACCCCAACGGCCCTGCGACGATAGGGAGTGCAAGGGGAATTCTTGTGAATTCGGAGCTTGCAAAGAGGTATAAAGGAAAATTCATCATCAGATTTGATGACACAGACCCAAAGACCAAAAAGCCCCTGCTTGAGGCTTATGACTGGTATCTTGAAGACTGTCAATGGTTGAATTCCAAACCGGATGAGGTTTACTATGCATCCGATAGGATTGAAAGATACTACGAGTTTGCCGAAAGTCTCATGAGGATGGGGAAGGCCTATGTCTGCTTCTGCTCCCAGGAGGAATTCAAAAAACTGAAGGACGAAGGGAGGGAATGCCCACACAGGGGAAATTCCCCCGGGGAAAACCTGAAGCACTGGAAAGAGATGCTGGACGGTAAATACAGGGATGGAGAATCTGTGCTGAGGATAAAAACGGATATCGGGCATAAGGACCCGGCACTGAGGGACTGGGTTGCATTCAGGATTATCAGGGAGGAGCACCCGCGTACTGGTAGGAAATATATTGTATGGCCAATGCTTGACTTTGAATCAGCAATAGAGGATCACCTTCTCTCAGTAACCCACATAGTAAGAGGTAAGGATCTCATTGATTCAGAAAGAAGGCAGAGATTCATTTATAGATATCTGGATTGGGACTATCCAGTTACATTGCACTGGGGCAGAATAAAGGTGGAGGAATTCGGAAGACTGAGCACCTCTGAGATAAGAAAGGGCATAGTAGGTGGGAGATATACTGGATGGGACGACCCAGCATTGCCAACCCTGATGGCACTGAAAAGGAGAGGGATCTCTCCGGAGGCAATAAAGAGATTTATCCTGTCTCTGGGAATCAACGAGAACGACATCTCCATAAGCATGGAGAATCTCTTTGCAGAGAACAGAAAGATTATGGATCCAGAAGCAAACAGATATTTCTTTGTTCCGGATCCGATAAAAATGACAGTCATGGGCGCTCCACAGGTAAAGGTAAAGATGCCCCTCCACCCGGGATTCAGGGAGAGAGGCTATAGGGAATACATTCTGAACCCAGACAAGGGCATTATAAGTATTTCCATCCCCGGAGAGGACGCCAGGAAATTCAATGAAGGAGACGAGATAAGGCTCATGAGCCTCTTTAATGTGAGAATTCGTAGAAAGGAGAAGAGGATTATTGCAGACTATCTCCCCCGGAAGAATCTTAATGTCCCTAAAATCCAGTGGACCAAAGATTCAATCCCGGCAGAGATTCTCTTCCCGGAAAGAATTTTCAGTGGAATCTGTGAGACCTCCTGTATGAACATCGGGGTGGGGGAGGTAATCCAGTTTGAACGGATAGGGTTCTGTCGCCTTGAGAATAAAAGCGACAGGCTGGTTTTCTGCTTTGGACATAGATAGCTATTTATTAACTCTAAATACTAT
>WALD01000052.1 GCA_015523055.1 Candidatus Altarchaeota archaeon | reverse complement strand
CTTCTCCCACGCCTCACAGTAATGTCCTGCATGGCCTGCATTGGTGCATTTCCATCCAGTGTCGGTTTTTTCCCACTTCTCGCAGTAGTTGGATCCCATTGAGTCGGTGCATACCCACGCAGTATGCTCGTCGTCCCATGGAGGGGGGCCATCAATTCCTGTGGCAGAGAGGGAGAAGGATATCATGAGAATTCCAACAGTTACTATAATAAAAATTTGCCGTGGATTAACTTTCATCAATTAGAATAATTAATTACAGAATTAAATAGATTTTCAGACCACATCGGCGTTGTTCTTCCAGATTTTCTGCATGATTTCATCGACTATTTTCGGGTCAGATCCCTGCTTCTCCAGAGCTTTTTTCAGGAGTGCGGGATTTTCTCCTGTCTTCAGCTTGCCCTCAATCCAGTATTTCAATTCTCCGTCATCCACCTTCCTGAGAGTCCTCATTGACCTTACCCTGATAACCGCAATGGCAATGACTGCAAGTAATACCAGAACTGCACCGGCATATAAAAGAGAGGAGTTCCCTTCCTTCTCCTCTGCCTTGATTGTTGTGGAGATGGATGTTGTGCTTGTGGTGGATGTTGTCAATGTGATTGTTGAGGATGTTGTTGGAATGGTAGTCGGTATTGTTGTCGATATTGTTGCAGGGACTGTCGCCGGGGTGGTGGTTGGAATGATAGGTGTAGTGGTTGTAGATGGGGTAGTGGAGGTTGGTGTTGTGGTAGGGGTTGGTGTTGCGGATATGGTTGCATGGGACTCACAATCCGGGTCCTCCCACCTGTAGCAGTCGGGGTCGCAGATTGTGTCCTCCAAGCCGTCGCAGTATCTATCCAGGGACCCAGATGGGCAGTCTTCAGGACAGTTCTTGTAGTTCTCCATCTCATCACAGATAGAGTTTCCGCAGTTGAATACCTTCAGGCTGGTTGTTGCGGGTGTAGAGAGAGGCTTTATCGGAACCGTAGAGGTTGTCGGGAGGGTTGAGGTTGTGGCTGGTATGGTTGCAGGGACTTCACCGGAGGCGTAAGCAAGTAGATTCCGGGAGTATATCTCCTTTCCATTATGCAGGAGCCTCAGAATTTTCATGCCCTCGCGGTATGAGAGCCTCATGTTCAGGGTGCCTATGCTACCCTCCGTGCCCGAGGGGATTTGCAGCTCCCGCCTCTTTATTACATCTCCATCCGAACTCAGCACCTCCAGAACGTAATCCTCGCCCATCTCCACCGGAATCTTATCTGCAACGATTACATAATTCTCCTGAACCGAATCGTCATAGAAAACGAGGTTGACATCTATCACCCTGGCGTTTATCTCTCCTAACAGGATAAGGAGAATTCCCGTCAGAATCAAGATATTTATAGGATTTATCCTTGCCATGGTCTCTTATTTATTGAACAGGAAAGTATTTAACACTCATTGGGAGCAGGTCACACTTCTACGGTTATACCAGTCCATTATCCTGCTTACATAAGGAAGTGTCTCTTTTTTACCTTTTTTACAATGGTCTTTTATGTGGTCCTTCACATGCCCCTCCCAGGTGCAGTCGGCCTTTGCGATTCCTTTACTTATGCACTGCTCAACCAGTATCCTGTCTATGTTCCCCTGCCCGCAGTTGTATGCTGCAAGGGTAATCTCTATCGGGCTTCCGTATTCCTGATATTTCTCATTCGTGAGTAAGAAATTCAGGTACTTCACCCCTCCCTTTACATTATCCTCTGCATCACACGGGTCAACCCCAAGCCAATCGGCTGTTGATGGTACCAACTGCATAAGACCAAGAGCATTCGCAGAAGATGTTTTAACCTTCCCGCCATCGCACTGATGAAAGCCGCTCTCCGCCTTCATTACGGCCAATACCAGGTTACTGTCCAACAGGGGACTCTTTTCACTTAATCCTGATAAGGCATCGGATATATAATTGTTTATATCCTTGCAGGGTGGCTCCGTGCAGGCCTCAAGACAGACATCCTCCGGCGTTAGTGCAATAGAGGTGCATCCATCTATTGAGGTATCCCCCCCCGGGACGCGAACCGGGAGGAATATCGCCGTTGCTATGTAGGTGACAAGGGCCAGTATAATCAATGCAGTGAGTATATACCTGATAGAGTGCTTTGCCTGGTCCCTATCATACGGGCTGTCGGAGGTTATGAATTTTATGCCATTGACAGCGAGCATGATTGCCGCTATGATTACGGAGATATATTGCACGAGGGATATAATCTGTTTAATCAATTCATTGGTTCCGCATCTGCTCTCGCAGGATTGGATGCACCCATAATACGCAGGGGGCTTATTGGAAAATCCGGAGCACCATTCCCTGCAGCATTGAGAAGCAGAGATGGCCTTTGGCCAGCAGGAGAGTGTTTCTGAATCGCATTCGCAGTTTTCTCCACAGAGCCCAACATAACAGGGGTCACCAGCATATATCTCTGTCCCTACAATAGCAATCTCACCACCAGTATTAACCTCTCCACAGTGGAATTCTTTGTTGAATTCAACACATCCACTACTGCAGCTACTCAGCCCGCCGCAGTGCGCCCCAAACGCCTTTTCATCCCTTTCAAGACATTCAGCGGTTTCTAATGTCCTTGGAATAGCCAGATCATAACGCCTTGAAACGCTCTGCTCCACATCTCTGCCATGGCACTTGCCTGTGCATGTGCATTTTACATGCTGAGAAAAAGAATAATGAGCCAGGAGAATTATAGAGATGATTATTATCAATAAATACCGGGGCTTCATTCTCCTATCGAACTCCTGAGTTTATCCATATCCTCGGAATCAGATGACTTCCTGGGCGTCTCTCTTTTTTCTCCAACACCAAGTTCAGCCATCCTGTGGAGCCATCTGTCTGGATTGCCTACAATCATCAAGACATCCTTGTCCCTACCGTCTTCATCCACATAGCTAAGCCGTATGTAGTTTGCCATAATCTTCCTTTCCTTACTGTAATTCTTAATGGAGAGCAGGGGTATGCTCAGGACCTGCTCATTCGCTCTGGAATTCACGATAATTCTCCTGTTTGTGAGATAGATGCTCACATCAGACCTTGTATCCCTTCCAAGAAACTTTCCAATTCCTCTGGGAAAGAGAATTCTCCCCTTCTCGAGAGTCCTCAGGATAATGCCCTCCCCTTCCAGTAATCTGGGAGGCTTCTCCTCCTCAAGAAATGACATGAACATGTAGTAACTGCCGAAAACAGCGAGAAGCATCGCAAGAAAGCTGACTACGAGAGTTATACCCATCAATAAGGAATAGAATACCGCCAGAATTCCTGCAATCGCTACCATGGCTGCAATTCTCCTGTATCCTATCTCATTGATATTCAACTCCATTCTGGATAAATATTAGTATATCGGCTTAAATGCGAATTAGAACGCTTTGACCGGAGAGGGAGGAGTTACCTCCTCTGTCCCTACCTCCTCAATCGTCATCTCATCCACTATTGTTATCAGGCCGCTGGTTGATACCTCTATCCCTCCGAATATAGTTACCGTGGCCATCATATCCATGATGCCCATCGTCATGAAGGGGAGTATAATGAAGAGGGAGAAAGCGACCATCCCGAGGGCCATCCTGAAATATGAATTTGCAAGGAAGTGGTCGGGTATGGACCCTGCCCCCACGGCTATGGAAATCAGCAGGAAGGAAACAACAACCTGCATAAAGATCCACTGAAATGTCTGCTGCACCATAGCAACGCCCATCTTCTTCGTCAGATGGAAGGAGTAGAGGATAACTGTAACCGGGAAGAGAATGGTCCATAGAACAATCATAAAAAATCTCAGAGTAAGTACAATAAACATTCCGATCGCAAGGGTTGCAAATATCATAAATATCGGGAAGGCAGACCAGTAAGAAGGCAGGAACAGCCACACAAGATAGTCACTGAATCCCTCTGCTGTAGATATCAAAAGCTGCCCCGCCAGACCTATGTCCGCAAAGCCCAGTATTATGTGGGAGATGATTCTTGATATATCCAGAAGCAGTTGCATGATGGGGATTGCAAAGATTGTAACCACGATGGCAATAACCAGTTTTATTAAAGTGGCCTTGGCCCTTGCCCTCCCCACAATTGAACCCGATGTGAATAACAGGTAAAATGCCGTTGCAGTTATAGCTATAGCATAGAAGGGTATCATCAGGTGGGTAAAAAATTCAACGAGGTTTACGATAACGGGGTCCGTGATAATGCCGGGATCTGGAAAAAGGATGATATTCCTGAGAGAATCTGTCTGAAGCATCTCCTTTATGGATTCAATTATCAGATTGTCAATAAATTGGTATGTGATAAACAGTCCAAATGTATTCTGTACCATCCCAAGAATACCGCATCCAATTAGCTGTACCAGAAGAGCCGTAACCGGATGGATCGCTGCTGCCTCTCCGGAAAGGAGCATCAGCATTGTTACCATTACCAGCAACCTGTAAATTCGTTTTTCCATCTTAGGATATTGGCTTTATAACTACCTCTTCCTCCTCAACCAGGTCTCTTGATATAGCTGAATCCTCCACGTAACCTGCTCCTTCTGACATCGGCTCGGGTGCAACGGTTCCGAAGAGATAAAGACCTAAAGATAACCAGTCCATAATTCCGAGCATAATCATAGGGGATGCGAAAAAGAGGAAGAAACTTGCAAGATATATGTACATAAGGGGGAACTGGGGGTAAATCTCCTGGATACCTGCGAAGGAGACGGCTATCGCTATCAGGCCTATTGCCCACGCAACCTGCATAAATATCCACATTATGGTCTGGGTAAACATGTCCCTGCCCATATCCCTGAATGGCTCAATGGAATAGAGGAATATTGTAACCGGAAAGAGAATTCCCCAAAACCCAACCATCAGGTATCTCAGTATCAACATGAAATAAAGGAGTAGCAACAAGCCGAAATTCAGAACCAGTATTTCTACCCCCCCGGTCATGTGAATCCAGTTGAGTACCTCAAATGTGTTAAAAAGAACATCGGTTCCGCCTTTTATTGCATGGATCCCGAGATTCGGGTCGGCAATCCCAAGGATAAGCGTTGTTAGCATCATGGAGATATCCATGAGCAGGAGCAGGAGATAGGGGGATAATGAAATCAGCATGAGGGAGGCAAGGAACCATCCAAACAATGTTTTTATCTCTGCTCTTTCCTCCGGGGAAGAGGATATGAATATCAGCTGGAACCCCAGCAGGATTATGGCCAGGATGTAGAATGGCTGCAGCATGTTTATAAAGAAACCCATGAATCCTCTAACTGCATTCATAGGGGGATTGGCCAGGATGAGGAGAAGCATGTTGTCATAGAGGCTATAAAAAAAATCTCTCACATCCGCCGCCATGGTTATAATGCCTACCTTCCAGGCGAGTTTAAATGCCTCGTCAGCCAGCGGTTTTAGCAGGTCTGATGCCTTGGGCTTAGCAGCAGAAACCTGCACAACAGATAGATTCACAAAAAGAAGCAATGCTATCACCAATGCCAATGGTTTTAGTCCCCCTCCCTTCGCAGGTTTTTCTGTATTATACGACCGAATCATCTTTCATGGTAAAAAGCCCTTAAACCATCTGAGGGCCATAAGGGGTGCAATCATGAAGAGGATATGGCCCACTATCCCAATGACTAACAGCATAATATTGGTCTCACCCTCTCCGAAGGTACCGAATAATGAGGTCAGTTTGGGCATCCCCCCGGGGATACAGGTCCTCTCCGGGACCTGCAAACCATGAATGTCGTGGGGGGTTATATAGGCTCCGATTGAGATCGCAAGCACTGTAACCGCCATAAATGTCTGGATGAATAAAAGAACGATTGTTAGCTCAAGCATTCTGCGTCCAATTTCTCTTGACAGATTAAAGGAATACAGGGTGATGGATATCGGAAAGAGCATGAAAAAGAAGACGAGCATTATATGCCTCAGACCGATTACCATGTAGGGACCCCACATTCCCAGACTGAATAGGATTAAATAGAACGCAAGGGCAGTCTCACTGTGTGCTATTCCCATCCTCATCATTAGACACCACGAGCCATAGATGCCGTCATGCAGGATTCTTTGTACCATCCTGATATCTATAAGATTCAGTATTGTCCCGGTTAAACTCTCGGAGAGGGCTATTGATACCCTTAGAATAGGGAGTGAAAGGGAGATAACTGCCAGTGATATAATGAGTTTGGACAGTAACGACTTTGCCCTTGCCCTGCCCTCAATGGAGGACTGCATGAACAGGAAATAGAAGGCGGTCAGGATTATGGCGAGAATGTAGATGGGTTCCAGCATGCTGATGAATATCCCCACCACATTCTCGATCCCGGGAGAGAGGGAAGGGTTTTCCATGACCCCCTGCTCTATGTTATTGTAGAACATGTCCTCGTCTTCTATCATAAAAAACATAAATATGAAGAGTATCACTCTCGATAACATCCCTGCGAAATAGGTCGTAAACTCTTCAAGATATTTACCAGCCAAACCAAAGTTGCATAGATCTGCCAGAATGCCTAACACATTGTTAATACTATTAAGTGCAGAGCTGCCCATCTTTGCATCTGCACCGCTCATCAGAAGGATGACTGCCATAACCAGAATAATAATCTTCTTGTGCATTTTATGGGAGGAAGTTCCTGAATAACCTTAACACCAGCAGGGGCGCCATGACAAACGCTAAACTGGATACTAATGCGAGGAAATCAATGTCTGGAAGTGGAAGTCCGGAAGGGATTATAACCATGAAGTTCTCAGGTCTCGTTGCAATGCAGACTGCGGCTACAGCAAGAAAAACGGCGTTGAATTGCTGGATAACCGTCCAGAGGATCATCTGCTCCAGCATGTTCCTCCCAAGCCCCCTTGTGAATTCAAAGGAATAGAGAAAAACGATAAGGGGAAATATAATGCAGAAGAGGGTTACTATTACGTATCTCAAAAAAAGGACGGTGAAAATTCCCCATACCATGCCCATTATCGGAAGCAGGGCGTAAAAGCCTATGTCCATCGCTACAACGGTTAGCATAGCAAAGTACCACTTAAGTGAATCCAGAAGGTCATCCATTACTGCCAGGAATATATCCACATTGGTGAGTCCAAGGATGACCCTTGTGAGGCCCTCCGACAGGCTGAGGAATAACTGGAGTATTGCAGGGGAGAGGGATATCACTATCATGCCGGCAATCAGTTTCGTCAGCATGGATTTGATTCTATACCTGTCCTCGGGTGATGCTGACACAAAGAGCAGGTAGAACGATGCTATGAGTATCCCAAGGACATAGAACGGCTGAAGGAGATTAATAAAGAAACCCATTGCATCCCTCAGGGTTGTTGATTGCACGGGTGAGGGATTCATAGAGATGAAATTCAGAAGATTATCCTTAAACAGATTCTTGTAGTCAGTGGCTTTTGCATACCCAACACCAATATAAGCCGACCTCTTAGCGGCATAAAAAAAGGTCTCTGCGGCATTTGACCACCACCCCTCCTCAAAGTCAAGCTGATTCTTCCAATCTACAGCGTCTGCATTCAACAGGACAAGATTCATCGCTCCTATGAGCAACAACCATATTATCAAGATTACTATTTTTTTCATTTTATGGCGGGAAAAGTTTCTGGAAGAGGTTGAATAGTACCACCGGACCAAGGTAGAGGGTCATAGCTGCAGCTATTGTAAAAACGCTTAGTTCCATCAGGTGTCCAAGTATGGCCTCTCCAACCCCATGATATACAAAAACATAGGAGGCATACATCCCGGGAGGGATTATCGTCAGGGCTGCCCCGGTGGCAGTAAAGATGACTGCATAGAATACCTGCAGGATGGTCCAGAGTATTGTCTGCTCCATCATTGTTCTGCCTGTTCTCCGGGTCATATCAAATGACAGGAAGAATATCATCAGTGGGAAAAGAAGTGCCCATAGCATTACCATCACATATCTGATTGAGAGAAGGATATAGAGGCCCCCAAGAAGCACGGTAAATGACATAAGGAATGGTGTGCTTCTGCTGACGTCGCCCTCAATTTTAACTACATCAAAGAAATTCCGCCATTTTTTTACCCATTCTCTTGTATACGCTACCGAACCCCCAGACCTCCCTGGTTTAGACCAGGCGGTTTCTGAGGGAAGCACTTTGAGAAACTTGCTAATCAATCCGGAATGGCCCTTGACAATAGTATAAAACATCATGAGGTATGCTTGCCAGGCGGCGTGGTTATACTCATCAATGCTCCGCTCTACCATTCCCTGATTCAGGATTGACGCCGCAACCGATTCTGACAGACTGAAGAACGTCCAGATGATAGGGAGCGAGAATGAGGTAATTATCAGACCGACCACCAGCTTCCCCATCATGGACTTCGCTCTTGCTCTCCTTGTGTATGAATCAGAGATGAACATTATGTAGAATGCGGTCAGGATTATGGCGAGGATATAGAAGGGCTGAATCAGACCGATAAAAAAACCGAGCATGTTTCTGAACCCCTCGGAATAAACAGGTGGATTCTGCAGGATATAGGTGGCTATGTTACTGGACAGGTCCGTGGTAACTTGATGTAATAAAAGAAAGGATATCATCAAAAGGAAGCCGGATATTGCTATTTCTCTTGTATCTGCACTAAGCAAGCCTCCCGACTTCCAGAAATTTCTCACGAGTTTTGATGCCTGTTCCTTGACTGTGGAGGGCGGATAATCTGTTTTCCATGATGTATCCTCAGCGGCAATGTTCGTTACAAGGAGCAGGAATACTATCAGCAATGGGATTAGTCTTCTGTTCATGTTCCTTTACCTCCAATCTCCTTCCATAGAGAATTTATATCAAGCTTGCCTCTGCTAAAAAGGCGGTAGGAGAGCAATGCAATGATAAGTAGGATAAACAGTATGATAAATTCTGGAGATATAAGGGGGGAGGAGAAGTAGAGAACCCCGATTAGAATCTTCTTTTCTTCTGATGCCTGATAGGTCTCATCACCCCCGAATGTCAGTGTAATCCATGTATCGCTCTTCGGGGTGAATGTGATTGTGCCTCCGCTCAAAACAGAGTCCGGTATTGCTGGATTCTCCGGCTCAGCTTTTACCTTGACCGTGCCGGCAACCGGCCTCCAATCAATTTCATTCACCCCCTTACCCATGATTGTTACCGTAAGGGTAACCTCCTCGCCCTTATTGACATACTTGCTGGGATTCACTTCATACTCTATCTTTGATATGTGGGATTTTACTTTAACCTCTGCACTGCCAACGCCGGAAAGCAACAGCAGGATGCAGAGTCCAATCAGTATTTTTGCGTCCATATTCTCCAAGGTGAAATTATGAGCATGTTCCCCCTACACAGCAGCAACAGCACACGTAGCCGTCGTCGCTGACTCCTAGGTCTTTTGCTGTTTTCGACTGACACCAGTCATTGCCCACGCCTCCAGGCGGTGTTTCCTCGCCGCTATTACAAGAGGCCCTGCAGTATGCGTAATAAGTATCATCACATGCCTCATAATCTGGGTTGGTGGAACATGCGGGGGTGCAGGTGTCATGGATAGTGGTCGTTGCTGGAGCTGTTGTTGTTGGAAGGGAGGTCGTAACTATGGACGTCGTTGGAACGCTCGTTGTAGTCTTCGCCATCCACTCTGAAAGAGTTCTGGTTGGTGTTGTTTCAAACGGCGTAAAGAGGGTAAGCTCTGCATTTCTGAGATCATCTTCCGTCACCTGTATGGTTTCACCAGTTGCGGAGTCTGTTGTTGTTCCTGTTGTGAAGTGGAGTTTATAGACACCGTCCTCCTTGCTTATCTCTCCCTCATTGACAAGACCTACGGCCAGTGTCTTTTGAGGGGCGTATCCCATCATAGCCATCTCGTTCGTATCATAGGCCGAAAGTCTGACAAAATCGTAGTATACGCCATCGTCCTCATGGAAAGTTCTGTCGGAAACACAGGGATTTTTCTGGCCGTCTCTCGGAACGCAGACGCAATCTTTCCTGACACTATATCCCTTCTCTGAAGAAGGGTCCCAGCATATCGGCTCCGTTATAAAAGTGGGACACTCGCATTCAAGGGGTGGGCAGGTTTCCTTGCACTGCTGCAAATAACCATGCTCAGGGGAATCATAACCATATCTGTCAATGATGTTGTACTCCTTCTTCTCAACACCCTTCGCAGAGAATCTTCGGAACATTTCGTGCTTCACCGGATAGAACCTCTCCTGATGGTAAATCATTGAGTGATCGCCTATGGTCATTACAAAACCCGAGATTATATCGGGCTTTGGTTTTAGAGTCAGATCGGCTACCCAGCCCCCGTCACCATTGGGTTTGATGGAGCCGCTCACCTCAGCATCCAGAGTTGATAACAAACCGTCACGCACCAGAGTATCGCCATTCATCCAGCTGTCTATCTCGCTCCATCTGTCTGTTAGTGAGGACGTGTCTATGATGCTCTCAGTATTTGCCTGCTTACAGCCCTTGTTCTTTCCCTCCAAAGTACAAAGCCAGAAGGGGCAACAGGGTATGATATAAGGAGCAAAATCTGTTCCACACTTTTTCTTACAGGTTACGTGATAAACCTGCCTGTCAAGTCTTGTCTTGCATGAATAATTCGCCTCAATGTTCAGGCTTCTAGCCTCCTCCGGCAGGGTTGCATCCACAACAAAGTATGAGTTTATCGTGTCCTCCTCATCTGTGTGGGGTTTTCCTTTTTTGAGATATACCTTCTCCTGTTCGTCTCCATTAGAATCCTTATACCTAACCTTTACCTCAACCTGATCCTCAATAGGTCCATGATACCATCCTGTCTCTCCTCTGTTGTTGCCACCCTTCCAGCAGACCGTGCCATGCATCAGCCAGCTGCACAGGGGATAGGGACTCCATACATCCTCTATTAAGGTAAGCGGATTTTCGCAGTAGAGGTGATAATTCTCTATATTCGTTCCCTCATGGTATCTGGTGCAGCCCCCCCCAACGTATATCTTTATATTTCCTGTTTTGGTCCACCTCTCGAGGGAAAAGAATCTTGCTATGTTCCGCACATAGCGGGAATTCTCGCAGTCGTTAATCCTGGAAAACCTTTCCGATGAGCTGTCAATTACCAGCTTTCCTCCATCATCATCCGAGAAAATCGTGCATGGGAGTGAGGAGGAGGTACATATCTCCTTGAAATCCGTATTTGTGATAGATACGGCATGCTGTGATATGCTTGTAACTCCGTTTGTTATCTCGTGCGGAATGAAGGAGGGGGAGATGCACCCTGCAGTCATTGGAACATCGCAATCTCCGCCGCTATTCTGAGATATTTGGGTCTGAGTCGAAGAAATCCTAACAGGATCACCTTCGGCATTCCAGCAATACCCAACAGAAGGGTCCTGGTCAGGGTCTGAACAGGATTTGACTTTATTATACCAATCAAGATATGCTTTAATATTCAGTTGGAAGACCATTTTAGCATCATGTATTGTGCTTGAGCCAAACGGCAGTTTCTTTATGTACAGCCACCCGGATTCCTCAGACGACATGGGGCTTGTTCTCGAAAAGGCGGGCAGGGGCATAGCAGATCCACCGTTATTGGGTCGATAGATATCCCTTTCTGTGAGGTCCGAGAGTCTGATAGGTGCAGTTTCCCAGGGTATCTTAGAATATTCATCTGGAGGATGTCCGTGTTGACAATAGGAGCAATCAGGGGGCTTTTTATATCTATCTACTATCCCTTCCTTGCCATTTATAGGAAAATACAGGGTTACCCCGGCATACACGGTGCCTGGCGGGATAAAGAGACGAAACTTTTCAGGAAAGGAATCTATATCCGGCGGTGTCAGGGGCCTTTGAAGGCTTGTAAGGTAAAACATGAATCCTGCCTTCCCATCTGGAAACCCTGCCTTCTTATTCTCATCCAAACAGGATGCAAGATCATCATAATCCACACCGCAAACCAATCTGGGATCATTTGGATTATATATATTTTTGAAACCCGTCGGATGCAGGGTGTACCTATATTTGCGACCATCTTGACGCAGTTTACAGGGATACTGGTCGCTCTCACCCGCTACACCATTAATCTCAGGTTTATCGCTACAATAATAACTCTCTTGATAGTGTATATCATAAAGAGGGGTATAGTCACTTGTTTCTGTGACAGATGAACCTCCATTCAGGGTGGCAGTATTCTCGCTTGTTGTGATGCTCACGCCGAATTTTTCGGCTATCTGCTGTACATTTGAGAATGACTCAGACCCTGCCGTCAGGAGGACATTGCCCCTTTTGTTGATATAGTCTCCTATGGCGATAATCTCATCCGATGTGATCGAAGCCTCGCCACCATCAATAAACCACACCTGACAGTAATTCGAGAGCATTTCCGGGGTTATATCCTCCCCGACCCTTTCGTGGTATTCTACCTCATAGTTGTCTTTCTCCAGAATTTCCATCAAATCATCATACTTATCCTTCTCCCCACTTCCGAAATTATAGATAAGGATATTGCAGTCTGGATTTCTCATCTCAATATCAGGTGTAATTCCAAAGATTTTAGTCCACATCACCTCATGGTCCTTGTATGGCATTGACAGAGGAGACCATGCCTCGTTCTTCTTTGATTTCTCTGTCCTGAAAAGGCCGGTGACCGTACATATTGGCTTTGGGTCGTTCATTACAAATTGATCTGCATCGGGAGTTTCGTCTAAATCAATATGCACAGGGCCAGTAGTGGCGGTTATTGGCATCTCCTTGATTATATCTGTAACGTCATATCCTATCTGTTTATTCCAGTCCTCAATGAATGAGACATATCCCGAGTTAGAGGAGTAGAACGGTTCCATATATTGGCTTACCTTAACCCTGCCGTAGTCCTCCGGGCTACGGCCCTCCAGTTCCATTGAAGAGGTAAGTCCATAGTAGGATAGACCCATTTCCTGCCAGTTGGGGTCCATGATGCCTCCGGTAGTATCCCCCTCTTTCTGTATAGCCCCCTGCAAGACCGGTAGTTTCACATAAGTTGTGCCACCATACTGCTTATCCAGTTTGCCAACCTCCTTATTTGGAACGGTTAATTCATTCATCTTTTCCTCGGCAGCGGCAATCTTATGGCACGTTCCCGTAAGCGCAGTGAATACATCCATGAATACATCAAGAACCTTTGTGGCGAATGGAATCATCTTGCTTAGAGAGCTCATATAGCCGATATAAGGAATGTGACCAAGAATCTTGGTAACTCCAGTAAGTTTTTTAAGCAGGCCGACACCCGCGCCCGCAACCTTGAGTAGCTTCTTGGCCAGGACAGAATACAGGATTAATCTCATCGTCGCTGCTTCATCCGAGACCTTGTTTAGTGTCTTGCTACCCCACTTGTATATCTTTGAGGACTGCTTATCCCCCACACAACCCTCTGCCTCTGCTATCCTGGACGGGTCAAAATCAAGATATGCCACTGCCTTCCTCCTGTCGAATTTATCCTTATTTACTGATGCCTTCTTTATGGGCTCTTTCGTAGCATCATCAGTTTTAAGTTCCGGGTCCTTGTAAATGGCAAAGAGATAGTCCTTACTCTCCTTTTCCTTTTCGTTATTCCACATCTTGGCGTACATCGCCTTTGCCTCGTTATATGTTGTATCTGAACACGTCTTCGAAGCCCGGGTCTCAGATGCCTTCTGCCCCGTCTCCAGCTTGTCTATCTGGCTATTAAGACAATGGACACACTGCCGGTATTTCTGCATCTCGTTCCAGAAGTCCATGAAGACATCAAGAAGCTTGGCAGCCTCATTCAGCTGGTCAATTAGTTTCTGCAATAATTTGCAGAGGAATCCATTCCAGTCGCTCTCAACAATATGGTTCTTAATTGACTCTGTCATTTTCTCACATAATGCTGTGAGTTTCTTGTCGATAGACTCTGAGAAATCTATACCCCCAAGAATGTCTTCAATCGGCTTTATGACCTCGTTCTCAATAAAATCATTAATTTGTTTGCAGAGAGTATCCAGTTCCGCAAATGATGTTTTGAGTTCCTCAAGTGCCCCACCAATCTCCTTCATGACCCTCTTGCATAATTCACCTATCCTGCCATAGAGTTCTATTATCTTACCAAGTTTTTTATATACCCCCTGAATTTTATCGTAACCCCTCTTGAATTTTTGATAGGTTGCATCATCCCCTCCATTCTTACCGATTATCGACTCAGCATCGTTAGGGAGCCCGTTGACCCATACCTCCATATCAGTCAAATCTGAATCAAGTGCAGTATATACCTTATCAGCATTCTGTACCATATCCTCCTCACACAACTTATCAAACCCCCCGATCATGGATTCAATTTTACCTTCAGTCTCCACCATCTTTGGCTTTATATCGTTCCTGTATTTGTTGTTTATCTCTGTGGCTATTGGTCCTGTCTCTGAATCAATCTTTCCATCTATCTCATCAATCTTGGTTTCAAGTTCATCCACCGGAATCTCATCGCATATGCCGTTGTATTCCTTAAGATACTCATCAATCTCACCAGTAGCGGCATTTGCTTCCTCAATCTTGGATTTCATATCACCTGTAGCTTTTTTCACATCTGCCTTTTTACTGTCACAGAAGTTCTTTACCTTTGTTTCTCCAACATTTTTATCTGGTCCTCTGATGCAGTCCTTGATTTCGCCAACTAGACTGGCACTCGCTACGCTAGAGAAGAGCAGCAAAAATACAACGAACACCATCAGGATTTTTTGGTTTCTCATTCTTTTTGATGCTAACAGGTTACTGGTTTATTCTCCGGAATATCAGGGAATTCATCCTTATAGTTGTCAAGGTCTATTTCCTTACAAAAAACCAGGTTTTTCAATATTGACTTTAAATCCTTACATGAATCCGGCAGGTCTATAGACAGGCCGATGTCCATGGGTAGATTCACACCATACAGCTTCTGGCAATTCTCCGGCAGGATATCGGTCGTCAGTCCCTTAAGGCCGGTGCAGTCAATTCCTGGGAATGACAGATCTAACCATTCGCCATCTTCGCAGGGAAGGTAGAGGTCGGCGTATTTCTTGGCCATCGCTGGGTCGTTCCCCCTGTCTCGGTCCCCATAATATTCCTTCATAGCCTGGACCTTGTTGCAGTAGTTGGGGGTTAATGCAAGAAACCTGCCGAGCAGGTTCTTGAAGTCGTCCAGCTTGACCAGGAAGTTCTGGATGCAATCAGGAAAGAGACCATTGATCTTGCTAAAGAAATCATCCAGTTCCGGAATGAAGGTGGGAGTAAGAGCCTTTAGTTTGTTGATAAGTGCCCGAAGTTTATCCATCAGGTCGCTTAAGCATGAGGGAACCGGGTTTTTGAGGAAACTAAGATAGCCTTTGACCTTATCTATTAGTCCCAGTACATTATCATACAGCTTCTTGACATACTCATAAGCCTCCTTGCAGCTCATGGCTGCCTTGACATAAGCAGCATATTTATCATAACGTTCCTTGAGGCCGGATGCCAGGTTCTTGACTTTGTCCCCATATTTGGTAACCATATCCGCGTATTTGCCCCCCTGGCCTTTGAATTTGTCAAAAAGGTCTCCGAATTTGCTCTTTAGCGTCTTCATAAGATCGCAGACACCGATATAGGTCTGCGTTGATGCCATGACAAAGTCCGAGAAATGGGTAATGAGGTACCAGTAGGTCGCGACTATTGCATATATATCCATCATCTGCTCATTACATTTTATCCTAGCATCAGACAGAAGATCGGCAGAACATACTGCAGCAGTAACACTGGCAGCGTCAGTGACAATTTTCTTCAGTCTCTCTGCGCTCTGGATAGTGTAGATTCTGACATTACCCTTTGTTTCAGTAAATACTATGCTATATCTCCTCTGGTCCATGAGATAATACTCAAGTTCGGTGTCGGAAACATATTTTACTCCAATAATTGTCCACCTCTTGGGGTCCAGAACGAGAGTGATATGCTTTCCCTCGTCATTGATGTAATCGCAGATAGAGATAGGGGTTTTTCCTTCTCCTGAGTCGTCCACTGGCGTCTCTTCATCATCGGTAACCTCAGAGTAGGGGGTTTCGCAGGTCGGCTCCCCACAGGTTATCTTCGTCTTGCAGGTCGCCGCATCTATTGTCACATCCGTCAGGGCGTCCTTGCTGTACTTGTCTGTAATCACCACCATAGTCCGGGGGTCATTCAGATTTTTTATGGTTATACTACCGGTGAACGGCCTGGTTTCATCAGATGGTGCGGTTTCTTTAGCCGATACAAAAAGAACCATGGAGAGGCTAAGCAGGAGATATATACTAAGGAAAACAGACAACTTCTCCATACGGGTGCCTTTGAATTCCATTCTTCTATTTCATTATATCTTTTATTTCATTATATATTACAATAATGTCAATATAACTTACGGTTAAGATGCATTACACAAAGGGAATTTCTCTGGCATTGCTGATAGGGATATTCTCAATGTTGATGACATTGGCCTCGGGAGGAATTCCTCCGTTGGGTTGCATGTGCAACAGTTGTAAACAGTGTCAATCAATGATAAATTCCGGGAGATGCAGCAGGGTCTATCTGATGGGTGATATCTCCTCCTCTGGGACGTGTATAGACTGGATGAATGACGGGGTAACATTCTTCTGTCAGGGGCATACAATCTCCGGCACTGGAGATGGTATCGGAATTAATCTTAGTTCTGCTAATGGAAATATATTGAGGAATTGCGATTGTGATTGTAGCTGTAGTTCGGAGAGCAGAGAGAATTGTGAAATGGTATTGGGTGGCGTGCCCCCAAGATGTGTAGGATGCATAACCCCAGCACCATGTACGGGTCCATGTACCTGCCATTGTATTAACGATTGTCCCTCTGGATGTCATTGTATTGACACCTGTAATTGTGGCTGCGGAACAGGATGTGGATGTGTAGGTCGCGACTGTGATTACGGGTGTGGTATGACAGTAAATCCATGTCCATGCTTCTGTGATACGCCCGAATCAAGATGTAAGATTACAGGTTTTAATGTCGGCATACAGCTGCTAAAGGGGTCTGATAATAACAGGATAGTAGAATATAATGTATATAAAAATACCGGGAATGGCATATATCTTGAGGACGAATCCGATAGCAACACGATATGTCGGAACGATATCCATAACAACGGGCGTTCCGGGATATATCTGATTGAATCCGACCACAACACTATCAGGGAAAGTAGAATAGAGGACAACGGATTGGACGGCATCAATGCATTCGCCACCGAGGGAACTGTCATAGAGGAGAACACGATAATGTCCAATACCGCTATGGGCATAGATATATCCAGCGGCATAGGTGTCCCTACCGATGCAGACTATGGTGATTGTTATGATACCGACGGTGATGGCTTTATAGATGACTGCGATTTCAGCGGGGATAATTTTGATATCAGCATTACCGACACTCAGGATATGGTCAGCACCCTTAACCTGGTGGATGGCAACACTATAATGGATAACGAGGAGGAGGGCGTGTTGATAGGTATCGGCTCCACAGAGAATACAATAAGTAACAATGCCGTGAGCGATAACGGGGGTAACGGCCTTTATCTGATGGGCACGGTTTCTAATACGGTTAAGGATAATTCAGTTAGTGGTAACACGGAACGGGGAATTCATCTGGATGATTCCAATGGCAACAGAATTCAGGGTAATGGTATAAGCAAAAATGGAAAGGAGGGTATATTTCTCAGCTCCTCAAACGGCAACCTTATAGGTGATGCAAATACTGTATCAAAGAATGATATGGACGGAGTGCATCTCTACCAGTCCAACAACAACGAGATAAGTAGCAATTCCATCTCAGGCAACAACGCAGACCCCGGGAGCATCGGCCTCAGGTATATGGCAGGGATAAGACTGGATGAATCAGATGATAATACAATTAGGGATAATGCGATAAGCGATGAGAATCTGAACGGCATCTGCCTGAAGGAGTCTGAGGGATGCAACATAACTACAAACACGGTGGAGGGAAGCAAAATTCATGGCATATGCCTCTACAAATCCAACAGCAACAACATAACAACCCAGAATACCCTGAGTAAGAATTCAGAAAATGGGATATTTCTGGATGAATCCGACGGGAATTCCCTTAGGAATAACCTCATATCTGAAAATGAGGGAAGTGGAATAAAACTGTATAAATCAAACGAAAACAGGATACTGAAGGAAAACAACATAGAGAGAAATGCTGGGGACGGAATCTATCTCGACAACTCCAACAATAACCTGGTGGAGTATTCCTCATCTGACGGCAACGAAAAGAATGGCATTTACATGAAGAGCAGCGGCAACAATCAGGTAGCGTGCATGACTTCAATTAAAGGTAATAAAGAAAATGGTGTCCTTACAGAGGCTGGCTATGGGAACACTATCTCCCTTAACGACATAGACAGCAACGTAGTCAATGGAATCTATCTGGAGAATTCACAGGGCAACCGGCTTGACCAGAACAGGGTTTGCAACAACGGAGAACACGATATAAAGCAGAGTGTAAGGGCAAGTTCCGGCAGTGATAATCAGTGCGAGAAAGCAGATAAGTGGAATGATGAGGGGCATGAAGGATGCACATCCTCTTGCGAAGATGCCCCAGCTGCAGAGGTTATAGGTAAGATGAGCAGCCATGTTTCTGTCGCTGGGGGAAGTGCAAACGCCCCCGTGGGATTCGCTATTTTCCTGTCAGACACAGGGAGAATTCCCCCCATTGAGGTGCTGGGAATCCTGATTGGAGTTCTCACCCTCTATATCATAATCAGAATCAGGGACAGCAAATGAACCCAGCAAATGAACCAGGAATTAGAAGAATTCTTCTGGCAGGACTGATGGGAATTTTATTGGCGGGATTGGTAGGGGGGGCACAGACATGCCATGCTCCACCATCGGATTATCTGGGGAGATTCAGGTGTCTGGTTGCGATCATCCTGTGCCTTGTGATATATCTCACCCCCCCGGTTGTTCTCTTCATGCTCGTTCTCGGTGGCATCAGGTTTCTCAGTGACGACCCGCTGAAGAGGGAGGAGGGAAAACAGGTTATAATGCTTGCGGTGGGGGGGGCGGTTATGGTTGTAACTCTTCTTGGAGTTGCCTCAATGGTTGCCGGTATTGATCTGGGGATGTGCTGGGCCGGGGCTCCTTCCCCTGGTCCACTATAATGAAGAGATTAAAGGATGTATTTTCACTTCGTCATTTTCTGGCCAGCAGAACGACCCTGCTGTCCTCTTTCCAGTCCTTCACAGTATAGGAGATATCCTCTGCAAGAATTCTGGAGAATTCCATCACCCTCTGGAAGGAGGGCATGTTATCCTTTGATAGCCTTCTTACTGAGTTGCCAACGTGCATGTAACTCTTGACCTCTATAAAGTCCGGCTCCGCCCTCTCAAGGAGAGGGGAATAAAGCCCCGGCTCAACGAGGTTGAACCCATCTACAAGGGTTATTCTCACTACCCTGCGAGTGTCGATTGAGGGGAGTATATCAAGTGTCCTGTTGATCCTCTCCCAGCCGTCGGGAATTATCGGGTTACACGTCCTTTTGTATATCTTCTCATCAGGAGCATCTATCGAAACATAGAGGCTTGTTGGTAGATTGTCCAGAGACTCTATCCTTTCAGGCAGCGTTCCATTCGTAACCAGAAATGTCGTGAATTCCCTCCTGTTGAATTCCCCTATCAATTCCGATATCCTGGGGTATATCGTCGGCTCCCCTGCAAGAGAGATTGCCGCCTGATTCGGGTTCTGTGCCTCCCTGAATTTCCTCCTGTTTATCCTCTCCGGGATTCCACCGAAGCCGCTGATTAGTTTCCTCTGCGCCTCTATTGCGGCGTCTATTATATCCTCCGGCTCGTCGAATTCCTCAAGCTTTGTGCCAAGGGTGTTCTCAATATCCCTCCAGCAGAATACACACCTATGTGTGCACCATACGACGGCGGGGGTCATCTGCAGGCACCTGTGCGACTGAATCCCATAGAACTGCTGTTTATAGCAGAATCCCTCATCCCGGATGCTCTTCTTCAGCCAGTGGCAGAGTTTAACTGCCGAGTGATTCCCCACCAGCCGGTAGTGCTGATGCTCAAGGCTTTTCCTGATTTCTGGTTCAATCATTTTATTATTTTATTATCACGAATCTTATCAGGTATATATCAAATTTAAGT
>WALD01000051.1 GCA_015523055.1 Candidatus Altarchaeota archaeon | reverse complement strand
ACTGTGCAATGGGCCCGATGAGATTTGAACTCACGACCACTCGATAACTCAAACCTATGCTCTTCATCCACCTGTTTTTTCTTTGGGGGTGAAACACCCTCCCTCCTTTTTCCAAAGGAAAGAAGGGGGTTCTATGAGTCGAGCGCTCTAACCAGACTGAGCTACGGGCCCCCCGGATGAGATATTATTGGGAAGGAGAGATAAAAATCAACTCAGGAGGTATTTCTCTTTTGCCGTTTTCACCGTCCCGGAGACCCCAAGAATCCTGAGGATGCATTTGCTTCTGTTAATCTCTTTTACCATAACAAGGGATGCTCTGACCTCCTCAACTGACCTGTGCGTCACCTTGAGAATTCCTCTTTTCTTCCTATCGTCCCAGTCCATGAGCCAGAGTCCTGCCTTTGAGGTTCCCAGCTCACCAAGAAAACCGAGGCATAAATTATGAATCGCTCTGATTATCTCGTCTCTTTTGGGATTTGAGTCCGAGATTACTTCAAAGGCAAGGTAGCGGTTCCTCTCCCTTAGCGTTGGGGGTATGGGCTTCAGCATCTTGATGGGTGTGGGATATCCCTGGATTGAATACGCTGTGCGGAATTATCCAGATATTAAGTATAACATATAAAGGATACCCCCATTAATAAGGCAGGGGTCCAAGGGGTCAGCATCCCTTATGTGGTCTGTTCATCCCTGGTTGGAAAGATGCATATTCTTTTAAATCGCAAATCAAATTATTTTATATGGTGTCAATCAGAAGAGAGGGCATTATTCTGGAGCCAACCGATCTGGAATTTGAGAATCTGGCGGTTATAAATCCAACATGCATCAGGGAGGGGGAGTCAGTTCATATGTTTTATCGCGCGGTCAGGGAGGGAAACTATTCAAGTGTGGGTTATTGCAGACTGGATGGCCCCTTAAATGTCGCAGAACGGGCAAAGGAGCCAATCATTGCCCCGGAATTTGATTATGAAATGCACGGCATTGAAGACCCCCGAATCGCTCTTATTGACGGTGTATATTATCTGTTCTACATGGCCTATGATGGCAGGAATGTATGGGCGGCGTATGCAACAAGCAGTGATATGAAGGATTTTAAGAAGAAAGGAGTTGTTACTGCAGGGATATCCTATGCCGAGGCATCCAGGATATTCAGGCAGTCAGATATGCCCGGAAGATATCTAAATTTTGGCATATACGACAAATGTGAGGGCGATACCAGAGATACTGTCCTGTTGTGGGGCAAGGACACATTTCTATTTCCAGAAAAGATTAACGGAAAATTTGCATTAATCCACCGGGTCCTCCCGGAGATTCAGGTTATCTACTTTGATGATTTTCAGGACTTAACCCCGGAGTTCTGGAGGGAACATCTGGGGCAGTTATCGGATTACATAATCCTGAACTCCAGATACTGGTTTGAATCCAGATGTATTGGTGGAGGACCTACGCCCATTGAAACAAAGGAGGGGTGGTTATTTATCTACCATGCCGTTGAGGATACAAAGCAAGGAAAAGTATATCGGGCAGGGGCGGCTCTGCTGGACAGAGATAATCCCTGCAGGGTAATAGGCCGTCTTGATGAGCCCCTTTTCTCTCCTGAGGAGAAATGGGAGAAAAAGGGTATTGTCAACAATGTTGTCTTTCCCACCGGAACTGCTATCTTTGATGAAAGGCTCTACATCTACTATGGCGCAGCAGATGAAAGGATTGCTGTTGTTTCCCTTGACCTAAAAGAACTTCTGGATGAACTAATGTCCCAATCTACTGATTTTTAGTTATTGACTCCCAGTATTACTTACTGGATGTGCCTGTTTAACCCGGATGTGCCTGTTTAACCCGTTGATTCTTCTGTGGGGGTAGATAATGAAAGCCAGAAAAACATCGTCATGGGTATTGTATGTTGGAACCTATCCACCACGAGAGTGTGGAATAGCCACCTTTACCAGGGACCTGGCCATGACAGTGAATAAAAAAGTTCCTCTGGTCAAATCCAAGATCCTGGCGATTAATGACAACACCAATATCTATGACTACCCTGAAGAGGTAATACTCCAGATAAACGATTCCAATGTCCGGGAGTATATCGATGCTGCCAGAAAAATCAATGAATCAGATTTGATTAAGCTGGTAAATATCCAGCATGAGTTCGGTATTTTTGGAGGGGAGTATGGGGGGTATATAATCCCTTTCTTGAAAACATTAAAAAAGCCGGTAGTTACCACACTGCATACCGTTCTCCCGAACCCTGATGAAAAAAGAAAGAGAATCGTCAGATTAATTGCAGAAAATTCTTCATGCCTGGTTGTGATGGCCAATGAGGCAGTCAGAATTCTGAAGAAGGATTATAAATTAAAAACAGACATTGTGGTCATCCCCCACGGAGTCCCGGAGGTGCCATTTATATCAAGCACGGAGGGAAAAGCAAAAACCCGTTATAAAGACCGGTTGATTATCTCATCCTTTGGCATGATGAATCCCAGCAAGGGGTATGAGTACGTTATTGATGCCCTCCCCCGGGTTATCAAAGAATTCCCCAACATTCTCTATCTGATAATTGGTGAGACCCACCCCCTGATAAGAAAAAAGGAGGGTGAGAGGTACAGGGTCTTCCTTGAGAATAAGGTCAGAGAACTAGGACTCAAAAACAATGTGAAATTCTATAATAAATATGCCAGATTAAGCGGGATAATAAAATATCTGAGAGCAAGCGATATCTATATCTCCTCTTCCCTCAATCCCGCCCAGATAGTTAGCGGGACGCTGTCTTATGCAATGGGCTGTGGCAGAGCCGTTATCTCAACGCCATTCCTGTATGCAAAAGAGGTGATTACCCCTGACAAAGGAATTCTGGTTGAATTCAATAACCCGGAAGCATTCGCGGAGGCAATTATAAACCTCCTGTCAGATTCAGAACTAAGGGAAAGAATGGGGAGGAATTCATATGCGTCCACGAGACAGATGACATGGCCGAATGTGGTGCTGTCCTATGGAGAGGTGTTTGGGAGATACCTGAAGATAGAGGGGGTTTATACAAGGGTATTCCCCCGGCTCAAATTTAGCCATTTAACCTCATTGACCGATGATTTTGGTATTCTGCAGTTCGCCAGACATACAAAAGCCGATAAGCAGTCGGGATACTCCGTTGATGACAGCGCAAGGGCTATGATAGTCTGCTGCATGTATTACGCTCTTCGTGGGCTGGAATCCACGCGGAGATTAATCCGGATATATCTGAACTTTATAAAATATGTCCAGAGAGATGATGGAAGATTCTACAACTTTGTCAATCATAAGCGGGAAATTGACCACGATCACTGGAGCGAGGATTCCCATGGGAGGGCATTATGGGCTCTGGGATACCTGATATCTCTGGAAACAATCCCCTCCAATCTAAAAGACGATGCAGAGAGGCTGTTTATCAGGGCATTGGAGCCTCTTAAAGGCATAAGATCACCAAGAGCGGTCGCATTCTCAGTTATTGGACTGCACTATTATAACAAAGCCAGACCCTCCTCCGATATCCTTAATCAGATAAGGGAACTGGCTGACTATCTTGTTCTGCTCTATGAACAGCACTCCTCCGATGACTGGCAGTGGTTTGAGGAACATCTCACCTATTCCAACAGCAAACTGCCAGAAGCCCTCTTTTATGCCTATCTCACAACAGGGAATAAAAAATACCGGAGGATAGCAGAATCCACTCTGGACTTTCTAATCTCGCTTACCTTCCTGGACGGAAGGTTTGTACCAATTGGACAGGATGGTTGGTATTTCAAAGATGGGCACAGGGCACACTTTGACCAGCAGCCTGTCGATACGGCATCAATGGTCCTGACACTTATCCTGGCAGGTAACATAACAAAAAAGGAGGAATACTATAAAAAGGGGCTTAAGGCGTTTAACTGGTTCCTTGGGGATAATTCTCTAAATCAGGTGATATATGACGAATCAACGGGGGGGTGCCATGATGGTCTCGGGGAATTCTCAATAAACCTGAACGAGGGTGCCGAATCAACGATATCCTATCTGATGGCCAGATTATCTCTGCCTCTTTGAGCCTGCTTTAAAAGTGATTGATTTAATTGAGTCCAGAAGTTCGCCCATATTCCTCTGGATCCTATGTTGTAGTTGATTCCTCTCCATAGCCTGCCAGTTTATTACATAATCCCTCCAGTCCCTATGCTTCAATTCGGTTGAGTGTTTTCCAAAGAACACATGAATCTCCTCATCCAGCACCGTTACCCCCTCTCCGTCCCCAACGATAAGGTGAGGGGTCTCATCCAGATATTCTCTTCCGGCCAGCATATAAGCAAGCATGGTGTGGTGGCCGTCAAAGAGCACCCACTCCCCCCTCTCTGTTATGACAAGTTTTATGTTTGGTAATCCGTCAGATGAAAAAACATCCCTCCCTGATTTTATCTGCCGGAGCATGGACATTATCTGTGATACATCCCTGACTCCGGTAGTGTTGTGCAGGTTTACTATACTCCTTAATGGAACCCGCTCCGTTATATGAGCCTCGGACCTCTCAACCCTGCCCCCCGGGAGTATTTCATCTCTGAAGACATCCACAGCATCATATATAGTATTCGCCCGGCTAACGGGAATGCGGGATACTGACATCCTCACCCCTGGTGGTTTTTGAGGGAGGATTAATCTTACAGTTCTGTCTTTCATAACCTGCATAAACGCTTTATGACTCTAACCGATGAATTCCCTGTATCCAGCCGGGGAATTCAAGAGAGGGTAGGTGAGCGAAGCTAATGCATCCTCTTCCCCACCCTGCGTTAACGAGGTGAGTCTTTATGCCGAAGACGGGACTTGAACCCGTGACTTCCACGTGTCTCAGTTAGACCACCCGACAGCCCGTTAAGGCACTTATGAGCGTGGCACTCTAACCAGCTGAGCTACTTCGGCAGAACCGCTAAATCAAACGCCTTCGGCAGAACCGCTAAATCGGTTCACGCTTTGGCGCACATCAGCCCTTCGGGGCTGAGTGCACCGTGAATTCCCCGGCTAATCGCAGAGGAATTCAACCTGAACTGCTCCGCTTCGCTCCGCATCGATTCACGCTTTGGGGGGTTCAGCGCAGTTGAACCCCTCGAATTTTTTCCTTTCCGTCAACGCTTTCTTTCTCAAAGAAAGGGTTGCGGGGGACGAGGTTCGAACTCGCGTAGGCCTGCGCCACTAGGTTTCTTTGAACCGCCCCACCCTGAGGACGGACCACATTATAGGGATTGGAACTCGCATTGCAAGATTCCTTCCCTTGGGGTGAAGCACTTTCTTTTTGAAAGAAAGGGCTCTCCTAAGCCTAGCCCCTTTGACCACTCGGGCACCCCCGCATTTATACATTTATAATAATGAACTGAATGATAAAAGGATAAATCCTCTCTCTGAGTTTCCCATCTGCAAACACCCTTCCTTTCTAAAGAAAAGGGTTTGTCTCAGGGTTCATCTGGCTTTCTTCTCAAGCCTATTCAGCCGGTACTCCAGATCCCTGATTCTCCAGCCGCTAATCTCCTTACCTCTTCCTCTTTTGATATCTCTTATTTCCCTATCTCCTCTCTCAAGCAATCTCTTCTCTATACCGAGAACCTCTTCAATCTCATCCAGCTCTTCCCTGTATTTGAAAAGAACACCACACACCATCAACACAGAGGAGAGCATAAGCAGGACAGTGCTGAAGCTGTTAATCCCACTGTAGAAGACATCCTTCAGGGACATTATTGCAAGAATTACCCCACTACCCACAAAGACAACAGCAATAAAGAGTTTTTGTTTCATTCTACGCATGTTCACTATCCTTTATTCGGTTGATAAGGTTATTATAAAGCTCTTCCAGTTCCCTGTCAAATCTGTCTTGGGTTACATACCCGGCTGTCTCAACCCCCTCCAATTTTTTCTGCAGGGACTCCAACCTTGCCAGCGAGCTGTTCGCACTGCTTATCAGGGAATCAAGCTCCTTCTTCCGCTCCTCCATTTCCAGTGCAATGTTCTTGATGGAATTCACATCCCCTTCAAATTCACCCCTTATCTTACGTATGTCCTCCCTGGTTACGAGGTCGTCAAACTGCACCTTTATCCTGCTCGCATCCTTCATGAACCTGTTAAATGATTTCTCAAGGGAGTCAAATTTCTCAGACATCCTCAGGAATTCATTGAATCTCTTCTGCATGCTTATAAATATCTCCTCCACCTTATCCGCGTGCTTCTCCACAGTCAATTCAACTTTTTTAACATTTGCAAGCTCCTGTTTGACCTCCTCGTTTAGCTGTATGACTGCTTCCGTACCCCGGAATGCAGATGTTTCCGCCTTTAGGTTCTTTATCTCATCTGCTATATGGCCCATTAGTTCCTCATCGGCTCTCTGTCGTGCCTCAAGCTTTGTGATCCGGGCATCCTCCTTTTCCAGATCCATTCTCAACTTCTCCGGCTGCACTGAGCCCACAAGGTCAACTGCCCTGGTAGATTCCATTTTCATCCTGCTCATTGCCCTTTCCATCTCAATGCCGCTCCTCCTGAGATCCCCTATCTCCTCACTCATCCTCTGGAACCTCTGCTCGTTCAGCTGCCTTATCTCCTTGAAAGATTGCACCTCTACCTTCAGCTTATCGATATCCATACCCATCTTCCTCATAACATCATTCGGGTCTCTTGGAATTATCTCCCTCTGGACATCCTCGTCTTTTCTCACCGTCTCCCTGTTTCCACGCACATTCTCCTCAATGATTTTGTCTATATCTGCCTGTTCATCAGTGTTCTTATATCGCTTTAATATATTGGGTAATCCTACCATCTTCAATCAGACATCCTGCTTAATGTTTTAATTATGTATCTGTTATACCTGGGGGTATTAATTATGTATCTGTTATACCTGGGGGTATTAATTATGTATCTGTTATACCTGGGGGTATTAATTATGTATCTGT
>WALD01000050.1 GCA_015523055.1 Candidatus Altarchaeota archaeon | reverse complement strand
CTTCTGATGCTTCTAAGCACATAATATGAAAAATTAAAAAGAGCCGTGGGGATAAAAATGCAAAAAATAATTTCATAAATCTGCCAAAAGATGTAACTCCATTAATCCTAATGTTTTACAGACAGTTAAGCATCACCCAAATGGTAAGAATCCCGGTGATATGTGGCAAATATCTACTGCAAAACTTAAAGATGCCCATTTTGCTGTCTTTCCAGAAGAATTGCCAGAAAGAATTATAAAGGCATGTTGTCCCCCGGATGGTATTGTATTAGATCCATTTGCAGGTAGTGGAACAACCGGAAAGGTTTCAAGGGAAATGGGAAGAAAATCTATTTTAATTGAAATAAATCCGGAGTATGTAGAGATTATCAAAAAAAGATGTAAAATTCATACAAAGCCACTTAGTAGCTTTGTGCTGTGTTGAATAAATTGTAAACTATTTCTTTGTATGAGAAGAAAAACCATACTGGGAGGAGCCAAAACCTGTCAAGAGAGGAGGGTTTTATCCGGGTTTGGATTTTCTGGAGAACTGGGGCAGACACCGCATATACCCGGCAGCTGCTCAGCCCCCTAAAACATGCGAACGACCAGATATATACGCATGTTGCGAATAAAGACATTAATCCAAAAATTATAGAATGGACAAAACTCTCAGGAAGGCACTCATGGAAATAACTCCCGGGAGGGAGGAGCACAGGAAAGAGAAAGAGCTGGTAGAAAGAGTATTCAAAAAACTGGAGAGGTTTGACATAAAGCCGGTTGTGGTTGGTTCTGTAGCGAAGAAAACTGATTTGAGAGGGGATAAAGATATAGATATATTCATCATGTTTCCAAGGGAGACGCCAAGAAAGGAGCTGGAGGAGAAGGGCATTGATATTGGAAAAAAGGTTTTCAGGAGCCTAAGGGCAAAATATGAGATAGATTATGCAGAGCATCCATATGTGGTAGGTAATTATGAGGGGTACAGGGTTGAGATAGTTCCCTGCTACAGGACCAGGAAGCCCCAGTCTGCAGTTGATAGAACCCCCCATCATACGCGATATATCCAGAAGAAGCTGAGGAGGAACAACGAACTACGGAAGGATATACTGCTCCTGAAGCAGTTTATGAAAGGAACGGGTGTCTATGGGGCGGAGGCAAAGATTCAGGGATTTTCCGGTTACCTTGCCGAATTACTATGTATCCATTATGGCTCATTTAAAAAGACTCTGAAGGCCGCATCGGAGTGGAGGTTCAACCTTGTGATAGACCCGGAAAACCTATGGGAAAACAAAAAGGCCCTGAGCTACTTCTTCCCCGATGCAAGCCTTGTAGTTATAGATCCCACAGATGAGAACAGAAATGTCGCAGCAGCCGTTTCAGAGCAGAGTATGGCAAGATTCATCCATGCATCAAGAAAATTCATCGAGAATCCGGGAATGGATTACTTCTTTCCGCCTGAGAGAAAGACACCCGCGAAGGATGGTCTAAGAAGGAGGATAAATAAACGAGGCACCAAATTAATGGCGATAAGATTCACTCACGGAAGGATTAATCCAAATATTCTTTATTCCCAGCTGAGAAAGACGAGGAATTCTATAGTGAAACAGATTGAGGGATATGAATTCAAGATCCTGAATTCAGACATCTGGACCGACGAGAAGAAACTCTCAATAATCCTGCTGGAGTTTAAGGTCTGGGAGCTGCCTCCTATTGAGCACAGGATCGGCCCACCCTTAGATAAGAGCAGGATGGAACAGGATAAATTTATAGCAAAGTACAGGAGGTTTAAGCCAAAGATAGAAAAGGGCCGCTGGGTCGCCGATGTAAGAAGGGAATTCACAGAGGCTGAGAAACTGGTGCCGAAGATTCTGAGGGGAAGGAAAGGATTCGGAAAGAAAATAAGAGAACTCAAGAGGATTGGATTCGTTGCGGATGAGAAGATTCTCGACATAGATGGCAGAGAATTCCTCAGCTTTCTGGGAGAATTCATCTAGGCAGGCACCTATCCCTTTCCCATAAATCTTCTAAACGCAGGTTGCATATCCGCCATCTCCTCCTTCTGGATTTCCTCATAAAGACGGTAGAGGATTCCCACTGTAAGCAGAATTCCTGTTCCGGAACCCAATGCACCTAAAAGGTCTGCGCCAACTGCAAGCATGCCTATCGCTATGGAACTTATTATCGTTATCTGTGGTATATATCTGTTCAGAACCCTCTTAACTACCCTCTTATCCCTTCTGAAGCCCGGGATGTGCATTCCTCCCTGTTGTATCTGGTCAGCAACCTGCTCCGCTCCAAGCCCCGTGGTTTCGACCCAGAACTTACCAAAGAGGATACAGAGTGCCAGGAATAGGATGAAGTAGACAATAAGATGAAATAAAACTCCAACATCCATGAGCCTGTACCATGTGGTTGGACTTATTATGCCGTTGAGATTCCCAAGTGCCGCATAGTATGAGATGTAATAGAAGATACTCTGAATGATGCCCAGATTCCCGGGGTTGCTAACATCAACTCCAACAAAGCGGGCCCACATATGCACATTCATTAACAATGCCGCTGTTAGAATTACCGGTATATTAGAAACATAAAAGAATTTTAGTGGGTATCTGCCTCCAACACCGCGAATTCCACCATAGGATAATGGAATCTCAAGGCGCATTGACTCACCATAGACAACCGTGAGGAAGACGATTATGGTAGCTATAACCGGGAATATCACCTCTAGTGCGATTATGCCCTCCATCAATAGTTGCATAAATCTGGGAACAAGACCCAGATAGTACCCGCTGGAGTCCTGAATCATGTTAAAGGATCCCGCAATGATTGTCTTTGAAACACCCCCTGCTATGAAAAGACCTATGCCCGAGCCGATCCCCCACTTTGAAACTACCTCATCTAGGTACATAAGGAGAATTGAACCCATAGCAATCTGGACCATTGCTGACATCACAAGTGGGTGGGTGGCTGACCAGGATTCACCAAGAAAAGTGGAGCCCAGCCTGAACCCGATAACTACTGCCGCAGCCTCAAATACTGCAATTATCACTGTAAGAATCTTCTGCGTTCCTTGAAAGAGAGCTTTATCCTCATTATTTGTCAAATCAAGGTCTATCATCTTCGCCCCGACAAGAAGCTGGAGAATTATGGAAGCAGTAACTATGGGCCCAATTCCTGTCGAAATGATAGAGCCCATCTGACTGGCAAATATAATCTGCATCTGCTGATATCCGCCCCGGAAATCGTCTGGAGAAACGCCCACCGGATAGATAACACCCATCACAAAAAAGAGAAATAGAATTACTGATGTCCAGCTCAACTTCTCCTTAAATGGAACATGCTTCTTTGGCAGCCTTATTTCTGGTATATACCTGATAAACGGACGAACGAAGTCTAACCTCAATATCAATCCTCCTGAGCAAATAATGTATTAAATTAGTATTTAGGGTTAAAATTAGCTTATCCAGCATCCCCAATATCCTCCTTGATTTCAGCACTATCCACCCTGCCGCCAGCATCCTTTACTTTCATGGACGCCTTCCTTGAGTATCTCCCAATCTTTATGAAGAGTGGCTTTGTAACCCTTCCGGAGCCGAGTAGCTTCCCATAACCTAGCCTCTCCAGGTCTATGAAGTATTTCTTATCCTTGAGGTTCGCCATACCCTTCTTTACAAGGCTATCAATATTATCCTCCAGATAACCAACATTTATTGAATCCCCCTTTTCAGTAGCAAAGGGCCTCTTAAACCCCCTTCTCCCAAAGTAGCCCGGCATGTACCTGCTTATGAATGACCATTTATGCTTCTTACTCCCTGCCATTCCCCTGCCGCCCCTACTCCCTGCTCCCCTATGTTTCTGGGCACTTCCATAGCCACAGGTTCTTGTGCCTCTATCCCTCTGTATTCTTCTATCTTTATGGGCCATCATACCATCTTTTCAAGTAGTTCATTAATCCCATCACCCCGGTAACCAAGGACCCCCCCAACAGAATAGGGCTTCTTTATACCCTTTCTTTCATAACCCCTGCTTGGAGGTCTTAACCTGAATACAGGCTTCAGTTTTGGGATGTCCTTTAACTCAGATTCAAATTTCATGAATTTCTCAGAGAATTCTTTCACTGATTTGAATTTTGTATTTTTCCTGACATAATTATCAGTAACCTTAATATTGCCCTCAATCCTTCCCCTCTTGCCCAGCAACTTCTCCAGCATTTCATCATTTATTTCGCCCCATGTAACGTGATCGTTGATTTTTCTAATCATACCACGATACTGTGTCCTGTTGTCAATTACGATACAATGATTAACCCTCGTTAGATTCATGAGATTCATGGTATCCTCTATATCCCTCCTTATTCTGACCCTTCCCCGTACTCTGATTACTGCAATCCTCTTTTTCGTTTTTGTATTCTCCCTCTGTTTTGTATTCATGTCTTATATACCTCAGATTTGAGAGTAAAATTTGCTAGGATTTGACGGCAGAGTTCGCTTTTGGGTTGTATCTTCTCCATTCATTCTCCTTATTCTTTTTCGCCTTCGCCACCCTCCTTTATCCCTTCTTTCTTAGATTCTTTTGATTCTTTTCTTGTCCTCTCATCTACTCTTCCATCATTGGGTTCTTCTGATTCTGTCTTCTTCTCAGGTTTTGCCTCTGATCCTTCCTCCTTCTTCGTTTCCTCACCTAGAATTATTCCAAGGTTTTCTATGTCGGAGTCCTTGACCTTCATCTTTTTAGTATTGGCGAGAGCATTAAGAACTGCCCCTGAGAAGTTTATAGCGGTCCTTGTATGCCCGTTCGTATGAACCCAAACATCCGAAATCCCTGCAAGTGCAAGAATCTTTCGTGCTGTTTCTCCACTAACTGCTCCTGTTCCTTTCGGCGCGGGATAGAGGGTTACTGAAACGCTTCCTGATTTTCCTGTAACCCTGAAGGGAACGCTATGCGGATTACCGCAGCCACACTCCCAGGAGCCGCATCCCCTCTTTACCTCAACGATATTGAGTTTTGCCCTCTCTATAGCCTTCCTTATCGTGGGGCCTGCCTCCTTACCCTTTGCCACTCCTACCCCAACATAACCATTTCTGTTTCCAACTCCAACCACTACCCTGAAACGCATTCTCCTTCCTGAGTCGGTTACTCTCTGAACTCTGCTGACATCTATGACCTCCTCACCCATGTTCGGAAGCAGTTTATCGACTATCTCCACCTCCTTTATCGGAGTAGAAAGCTGCATGAATTCTTTCATAGTCTTTATCTCGCCGCTCTTTACCTTCTTTCCAACAGATGTTCTTGGCATCCAACTGGAGAAGTCAATCTCCCCTCTGAAGTCATCTCCATCCCCTATAGGCTCCCTTTTCCTATTACCCCGCATTTTATCTCTTTGACAAAGATTTCATTATCTTTTCCTTGACCTGCTCGAATTCCTCCATTATCCCCTCATCCTTTTTGTAGTCTGATATGTGCTTCCCCTTTATTCTTTCATCGGATGGAGCTACCCCCTCACCCATCGGAATCTTAATGCCTCCATCCTGAACACCCCTTAGCGCCGAATATATCCTATTACCCTTAAATGGAGGGACCATACCCATATCCAGGATTCCTCTCTTCACTCCTTTTGGTCTGGCTCTCAGTCCGCAAAGCAATCCGGTTAGGTAAGACGCAGGTATATTCCCGCCACCATAGCTCCAGCCAAATTTAGGCAACTCTGAAGAGTGTGAGGACGCTATGATCCTATCCCCTCCATCCCCATAATCCACGATCTGGATGGTTATATACCTGTTTGATTTTCTGATTACAACCCTGCTCCGCCCGGACTTCAGGAGATCCAATCTCTTCTTGTAGTTTGTCTTACCCTCACGTTTTCTTCTGTAACCAACCACATAGTTTGGACCCTTTGCCATCTTAACTGCCCTTCACTTTATCCAGATGCTCTCTAATATGTCTCCTTGAATGGAACAGGTTGCCTTTTGCCTGCATATAAAGCCTCCTATATGTTTGTTTATCAATCTTTCCCTCTTCTTTGAGTTTTCTTATCTCGTTCCTTATGGCCCTTATCTTCCTTATCCATGCCCTTTTCTTCGGCTCTCTAGCTTTGCTACTTCCGCTTCTGTGGGCATATCCTTCTCCCCTGCCCTTTCTTTTCTGCTCAGTCTTCCTTCTGGCTCTACCCCTGCTGACTCCCTTTTTTGCCTTTGTCAAGATGTTGCCTCTCTTAATCTGGTCTCTTACATCATCCCTTGTTATTGACTTTGAAACCTCCTCAACATTATCTGGGCCTATCTTTACCCTTTTTGTTCCAGCACCAAGCAATTCAGAGGCCATTCGTTTTTGACTCTTTATACCCATCTATAATTCACCCTTCCTTGGATTCAGGATTGCTATATTGAGTTCATTTGCCTGTTTTATGATCAAATTCCTCTTCTTCCTTCCAACAGAGGCTGAGATTATTGCGGCTTCCTTATCGGACTTTATAGCCTCTAACTCCTCTGGATTTCCAACAAGAACAGGGTAATAACCGGAGGGATGAATTCCCCTCACCGATAGGGTCTTCCCATAGCCTATTGCAGGAACCGCGCCCTTGCTCTTCTGCCCATCCTGCCTCTTTGAGTCGATACCTCTGGGCCTTCTCCATTTCTGCCCAAGTCTCTTGAGTTTGTGAAATTCCTGCCTCATGAATTTCGGCTTTCCCTTTCTTTCATTGAACCTCTTTTTCATCAAGGGTTTCTCCCCCTCTGAGAGTTCCTTCTTCCCTGTGAATCTAATCTTCTCTATTGGCTTCTCCTTCTTCTCCCCGAGCTTTTTTTTCTTTATAGCCCCAGGTTTCTCCCTTGGTTTCTTGACCTTCTTTTCCGGCTTCGGAATTGCCCCTTCTCCCTCAACAACCCTTTTATCAATTACCTTCGGCTTTGCAGCCTTTGGTTTTTGTTTCTTGACCTTCTTTTCCGGCCTTGATACTCTCTTTTTAACATCCTTTGATTTTCTTTCCCTTCCTGCTTTTTTTTCTCCCACCTGTTTCTCCACCTTCTTCAGAGCCTTTGATTCTTTCTTTTCAACCATCTTATCCCCTCAAGGGTTTGCCGTCCTTCTCAACGATATAGCAGCCGTCCTGAAACACTCTGGGATCAAGATCCTTTATCCTCGTTGCCTGCTCTATGTTAGCAGCAGTCTGGGCCACGTTTTCCTTATCTATACCAGAAACGGCTACATCCTGACCAGTTACCTCAACATTAACTCCTTCAAGAATATCAGCCCTCCTTGGGTACTTCTCACCCAGGAAGTTCTCAATCACCACCTTGTTACCCTGAACCTTAATACTCATGGGAAAGTGTGAATAGACTATCCTGAGTTTGTATTTGATTCCGTCAGAAACACCATGAACCATGTTCTTTATACTACCTCTCAATGTTCCAAGAAGCGAAATGTCCTTCCTTCTGCTCGATTCAGAGGAAAGAATTATTTTATTGTCCTTCTTTGAAACCTTAATCTTCCCTGTCTTTAAATCCTTTGAAAGCTCACCTCTTTCCCCCTTCGTAGTAATCAAATTCTTCCCGATATCAACACTTGTGCCCTCTGGAATATCCACAACAACCTCCACAGCACCCCTCGGATCATCCTCTTTCTTTCCCATTTTAGTACACATATGCCAGAAGCCTGCCGCCAATCCCCTTCTCCCGCGCTTCCTTGTGGTTTATAACGCCCTCAGGGGTACTTACGACAAGAATTCCAAAGCCTCTGGAGGGCAGAAAACGCTTTTCCCATTCCGGGAATTCCTCCTTCTTTACGTTATAACGGGGCCTTATGACGCCACAATTATTTATCCTCCTGTTAAGTTTTATCTTCACGCTACTCCCACCCCCATCTCTGAAGAGTTCAAATTCCCCTATATAACCATCTTTCTGGAATACCCGCAGTATCTCTATCAGCAATTTTGAGGATGGCCTTACCAGACATTCACTCCTTCCGATTCTCTCGTGATTCTTTATATTCACTATCGCATCGTTTATCAAGTCATGCATCATTCTTAAACTGCAAACTACCTACAAAGAAGTAGTGAGATAGATATTATAAAAAGAATATTAATAAATACCAACCTGGTGCCTATCTTCTGGGTTTTTCCCTTCTTCCTCTTACAAGTTCGTTCAGGGATATGTCATTAACCTTTATAACCTTGTATCTGACTCCGGAGATGTCACCCATTGATCTCCCCTTTCTCCCCCCAATACCTTCTATCATTACCTCATCGTGCTCATCTATGAAGGTTACTGCCTTATTTCTAGGGCAGAATGCAGTTAACTGCCTGCCGTTTTTGAGCAATTGAATCCTAACACACTTCCTTATGGCGGAGTTGGGCTGTTTCGCCTCTATACCTACCTTTTCAAGTACTATCCCCTTGGCCTGTGGCGCACCCTCAAGAGGATCATGTTTCTCTTTAAGTCTTCTGACTCTTCTCGAATACTTTTCTTTCTTCCATCTGAATTTATCCCTGCGCTCAGATAGTTTTTTACCTGCGAATTCTCCCATTCCCATTTTAAGGTGTTTTTATTTTTATGTCAGTAATATTATGATGCCTGCTTGCTAGACTCCTTGCAATCTTTATCTTGTGGCCGTTATGGCCTATTATCCTCCCCCTATCATCTCTGTTTACCTCAACGATTGCAACCTTATTGCTCTTCGATATATGGATCCTAACCTGCCTGACTTTTATTGGTTGGAAGAGATTCCTTACGAATTCAGTCGCGTCATCGGAGAATTCCATCACCACTACCTCCCTCCCCACGGCCCTTTTAACCTTTTTGATGTTTGAGCCACTCTTCCCAATTGCCAAGCCCATATCGCCATGATTCACAAGGAATCCCATCACATCTTCACTATAAACACAATCTTTTATACCGGCTCCTGTAAGGTTCTCGAATATGGTCATGTATCTTATCTCTTCAGACCCCAGCCTTATTCGACTCACTTGGCTTACCCCCTTACTATCTCCAGTATCCCGCTCTCACCCTCATTTATTACTCCCAATGTCAGTATTGGAAAAGGCCTTCCACACATAGAGCCAAGTTCAAGACTGTCGTTCGGCAGCATTTTGTACGGAACTTTAGATAATCGAGAGTAGTAAATAATCTCCTCCTTTATCCTATCGGGGCAATTGCTGCTAACAAGTATTAATCTTGGATTGCTATTTAATAAAGCCCTGCTTACACTCTTTGCACCTATCACAATCTTACCTGTCTTCATTGCATCATTTATCTCTGTCTTCAGAGCCTTCATTTTTTCTTTTTATCCCCCTGATTTCTGACAGCCAATTCAACCGTCCCCGTCCCTATCGGAATAGGCTGACCAACTATTATATTCTCTGCAACGCCCTCAAGCAAATCTACTTCACCATAAAGAGCGGCATTCAATATGTGCTTCTCAGTTTCCTCGAAGGCGGCTCTTGCAAGCACGGACTCTTTGGTTCCGGAAATACCCTGTCTTCCCACTGCCTGAATCTCTCCGCTCACTGTCATCTGGTCAGCTACCAACATTATGTGCCTTATGTCAACGTCAAGGTTCTGGTCCTCCAGAACACCAAGCGCTTCCTTAACTATCGCATTTCTTGCGGCTTCAATACCCAGGGTTTCATAGATCTGAAGTATATCATTGGTTGTGGTCCTTCTTGCATCTATCCCCTTTATACCTAAAACCCCTTTCAGATTGGAGCCTTCGGTATAGATTACATACTCACCATCCAGTTCCCTAACAAAAACCCGATTTATGCCCTTAATGCCACCCAGTCTCTTCTTGTCCAACTTCTCCTTCAGTTTTTTGAGGTCTGAAAGAGACTCCTTCTTTATTACGAGCCTGTTACCCCTCATCTTCTCCTCGGTTAATCTCTCAAGTATCCCTTTGGCCTCTTCGTTAGATGTTTTGATTACGAGTTTCTTACTCTTGACATCTATATCTATCTCACATGCGTCTGGCAGAAATCTCTCACGCAACCCGTTTGCAATATCATCAACGAATTCTTTATCCTTTGAGTGTTTCTCCTCTATAAATATCACCATTATGCAGTTCTTTGGAGTCCTCTTGGCATCTATTATCTCTATAAGCCGGGGCAGACCAAGAGGGACTGAAAGTTCTGCAACTCCTGCATAATGGAAGGTCCGGAGCGTCATCTGCGTTCCCGGCTCTCCGATGGATTGTGCAGCTATTGTTCCCACCGCCTCCCCTGGAGTAATGAGTGCCTTTTTGTAATTCTGCAGGAGTTTATACCTCCTTTTTGCATCCATTTTATCCAACCTGCTTTTCACGCTATTTGGAAGTTCTTCTAAATTCATTCTGATCGTTATCTGATTGCTCTAGATAATATTTCTTCATCGGATCAATACCATCCTCACCATAGGTAAACTGAACTATTACTCCTCCATCCCCCCTCACAGACCTGTCGGGATATACCTTCAAATCCTGTAGTGCATTTATGAGCCTTCTCTGCATGTAGCCGCTTCTCCCTGTTCTTATCGCTGTATCAACAAGACTCTCTCTGCCTCCCATGGAGTGGAAGAAATATTCAGTTGGACTTAGACCCCTCTTAAAGCTGGAGCCAACAAAACCACTCGCCTCAGCTGAAAGATCGCCCTTCTTAAAGTGCGACAGGGTCCTGTTATGATAGCCCCTATCTATCCTTTTACCTCTTACCGCCTGCTGTCCAACCATACCGGCCATCTGGGTAAGATTAAAGAGAGTACCTCTTGCCCCTGTTTTCGCCATGATTATTGCACTATTTCCTTTTGTATATCTCTCGGCGATCCTGCCCGCACCATCTCTCGCTGTTCCTAATTCTGCCATTATATAATCTTCAAGAGACTCCTTGGCTGATTTTCCCGGAATAACTTTTGATTTGCCTTTGTTGTAGAGTTTAATCAGTCTATCCACCTCTTTCTCGGCATGATCTATGATGTCATCAATCTTATTAAGTGCACCTTTTGGAAGGTCTTCTTCGTCTATGCCAACCGAGAAACCGTAGTACATCATACCCCTTATAGCAAGCCGAGTTGAATTGTTTATATACTCTCTAGCAACATCAGGGCCGTACCTTGTAAATAATTCATTCAAAAGAACCCCCTTCATCCCCTCCTTCTCTATTATCCCTGAAACAAGTTTACCCTCCCTTATGGAGACGTAGGCCTCAACATCGCACTTTTCCTTCTTACATACCCTACAACCCTCACACAGTTTTCCTCTATATGTTAGATTGAAATCCTTGGGAAGCAGGAGAGAGAATATCTCCTTACCGGTGAATTTCTTCTTCCCCGGAGGTAATTTTACTATTCCCTTTACCATATCCAGAGCCTCTCCCCTTGTGAATTCCGAATTCTTTCTGGTTATTAAATACATACCGGATACGTGGTCGTGCTCACCACCTATAATCGGCATTGAGAACCTGGGAGAGATTATACACTCCTGCACTTTCATTAAAACCTCTGCCTCGGTAATGGCCTCCTCTGATTGGGGCATATGGAGGTTCATCTCATCCCCATCAAAGTCAGCATTGTAGGGGGCACATACTGCAGGATTCAGCCTCAGGGTGTTGTAAGGCAATACCTTGACTGTGTGGCACATCATAGAATTTCTGTGCAATGAGGGTTGCCGGTTAAAGACCACCGTGTCGCCATCCCGTATATGCCTCTCAACTACATCCCCTATACTCAGTGTTTCCACCAGGTCCTTTTTATTCTCCTCCAGTATCCTCTTCCGTCCATAAGGCGTTATGACATTATGTGCCCCCGGGTGCTTTTTTGGACCATTAAGGATTATTCTCCTCAGTTCATCTATGTTCCTTTCATTAACCTCTTCGGGAACTGTAAGTTCAAGGGCAATTAATTCAGGAACGCCAACCTCATTTATGGACAAATTGGGATCCGGACTGATTACAGTCCTTGCTGAGAAATTCACTCTTTTTCCTGATAGATTCTTCCTGAATCTGCCCTCCTTACCCTTTAGTCTCTGAGCGATCGTCTTTAATGGCCTGCCTGAGCGGTGTCTTGCTGGAGGAATGCCCGTAATCCCATTATCAAAGTAGGTGGCTATATGATATTGCAACAGATCCCAGAGATCCTCTATAATCAGCTGTGGAGCTCCTGAATTTATGTTCTCTTCCAATCTCTGATTAATCCTGAGAATGTCAACAAGTTTATGAGTCAAATCATCTTCGGACCTGTCACTTGACTCCAGGGTTATGGATGGTCTTATTGTTATTGGAAGGACAGGTATTACAGAGAGGACCATCCACTCCGGCCTGATTTTCCATCCCAGATACGCAAGGTCCTTATCACTTATCTTCTCAAACCTTTCCCTTATATCCGTCACAAGAAGGTTGTTTTCATCCTCATAATATGAATAAGGTCTTACAAATTTTATCTTTATCTGCTTTTCTCCGCAGTGTGGGCAGAAACCTTCAGATTCGTTCACCTTCTGGGATATCTCCAGTATTTTGCCATTATCCCCCTGGTGTTTTCTTAATTCATCATCGGACATCAACAATCTGCTACAACTTCTGCATGTCGCCTTTAATAACTGATGTATCTCCTTAGCATAGCCAACATGGATTACTGGCCTTGTGAGTTCAATATGACCAAAGTGTCCCTGACATTCGCCCAGACCTCCACCGCATGTTTTGCATCTTATTCCAGGGTCTATGACTCCAAGTCTTGGATCCATGAGACCTCCCTCTATGGGATAACCATCCTCATCATAGGTATTGGGCGTATGAATCTTCGCACTGGACAGTTTCTGAATCATCTTCGACGAAAACAACCCAAATCCAATACCCTTTATTTTTTTTCTTACAACCATTCTCAGGCTTTGTCACCAAGTATTAATTTTGGATGGATACCCATCCCAATAAGTTCGTTAATCAACAGCTTGAATGCATAGGCCATTTCAACCCTATGTGTGGGAACCTCACCACATAACGGACAATAAACCTGCCTCCTCTCATAGTCCTGCACCGCAATTAAACCGCATTTAGCGCATACAGGGACTATAATCCTGTCCGATTCATCAAGGAGTCTATCCTTAAGCATCATTGATGCCCCATGGGCAATCAGGCAATCCCTTTCCATCTCTCCAAAGCGAAGACCCCCTTCCCTTGCTCTTCCCTCTGTTGGCTGCCTTGTAAGCATCTGAACAGGGCCCCTGCTCCTTGCATGAATCTTATTTACCACCATATGATGCAGTTTTTGGTAGTAGATTACCCCCATGAATATTTCTGCTTTGAAGGCATTCCCTGTACCTCCGTCGTACATGACCTCCTTTCCGTTATCATTGAAACCATGCTTCTTGAGAGAACTCCTGAGACTTTCCTCAGATTCGCCCTCAAAGGCAGTTGAATTTATAAATCTCCCATCCAATGAGCCTGTTTTTCCACCAATCATTTCAAGAATATGGCCAATTGTCATTCTTGATGGAATTGCATGGGGATTTATTATCAAATCCGGAACAATCCCATCCTTAGTGAATGGCATATCTTCCTGGGGCACAATTAAGCCAACGACTCCCTTCTGTCCATGCCTTGAAGCGAACTTATCTCCAAGCTCCGGAATCCTCTGACTTCTTACCCTCACCTTTGCAAGTTTATTCTTCTCCACAGTCTCTGTAAGAACGACCATGTCAACAGTGCCTGATTCCATGTGTCTCACGGTGGTGGAATTCTCTCTCCTTTTCTCCTCCACTATTCCGTAGGGACCGATCTCCTCAAGGAATCTTGGAGGGGACGTCTTTCCAATAAGGACATCATCTGGTCCAACATCAGTCTCTGGGAAGACTATGCTGTCTATATCCAGCTTTTTATAGGTTTCCTCCGACTGCCTGCCCTCAACATTTTCACCGGGAATCTCAAAGATATCATGTTGTCCGGAGGGATATCCTCTCTCCTCGGTACTATATGTCCTGTAGAATGTGGATCTCCCAAGCCCCCTGTCAATTGCACTCTTGTTTAGAATAATTGCATCCTCCATATTATAACCCTCGTAGCTCATCACAGCAACTACCAGATTCATTCCAGCGGGCCGTTTGTCGAAATTGAGACTGTCAGTAATATCTGTCCTTACTATTGGTACCTGGGGGTAGTGCATCATATTGGCTCTTGAATCAAGCCTCATGTGATAGTTAGATGAGTAGATGCCCAAACTCTGCTTTGCCATTGAAGCGGCCATTGTAACCCTCGGAGAGGAATTGTGCTCTGGATATGGTGCAAAACTGGAGCTAATACCCAGAATCAGAGAAGGAGAAACCTCCAGATGTGTGTGTTCCTTTTTTATTGCATCCCTTTTTGTAGCAATATAAGCATTCTCCTCCTCCTCTGCATCAATGTACTCTATACAACCCGAATGTATGAGGTCCTCCCACCTGATATTTCCTTCCCTAAGGTCCGATATGTGCTTATCTGTAACCTTGGGTTTTTTATTCTCCACTATTATTAAGGGTCTGAGAACCCTTCCCTTGTCAGTATAGATATGGATCTCATTATTTTCCTCACGATAGCTTATTGATATGGTCTCATGTATCTTGTTCTCTCTCCGGAGAGTTCTCAACCTCTGGACAAGGAGCGCTGGTTTGTTATGCCTGCCAATCAGCCTTCCATTAAGTGTTACATACACCTCACTGGGCTTGGAACCCTCCTCCTTCACTCCAAAATCATACAGGTATCTTTCTATAATGGATTCATCTTCCTCTTTTGAAACTCTCGCACCAATGGCCAGATTTTTGACAAGTCCACAGTTCTGCCCCTCCGGGGTTTCATTAGGACATAATCTTCCAAACTGGGTTGCATGCAGATCTCTTGCCTCGAAATGAGGATGTGATCTACTAAGCAGGGAAGATACCCTTCTTCTGTGAGCTACGGAACTTATATAATTTGTTCTGTCAAGAACCTGACTTACGCCTCTTCTCCCCCCGGTCCAGTTCCCTGTTGCCAGAGCGTAACAGATGCTTTCAGTCAGATTGTTACTTCTCACAGCTGTCTTTATGTTCACCTGTCTATGCCTTGCATTCTGCTTCTCCAGCTGGTATTTTATATCCCTTGCAATCTTATTGAAACTTACTCTGAACAATTCCTGCATTAAATCTCCGGCAAGTCTGAGCCTTTTATTAGAATAATGATCCTTATCATCCGCTTCCCTCTTTCCATATTCAAGCTCTAATGCCTTCTTTGCCATCAGGCCAAGATAAATGGCTTTTGATTTTCTATCCTTTTCCCTATTTCCAATATGGGGCAAAAGGAAATTATTTATTACCTGATTAGCTCTTGTTGACTGATATTGCTTTGCATGTCCAGCACCAGCCCTCTTACCCAGATGTTCAAATGCCTCCTCCTGATTCATAGCATTCAACTCAAGGTTCATAAGAATCTCAAGCTTTGAATCTCTGTCCTCAAATATATCAAGAATTTCGTCATTATCAAGACCGAGAGCCTTCATCAGAATAGTAAGAGGAATTCTTTTTGGAATCCCTGGGAATGTTACAAAGAGGGTACCATTCTTCTTCCTGTCCCACCTCTCAACAGTCACTCTTGAGCGGAAGCCCTGCCTTACTGAAAAAACCTTTGCTATGATTATATCCTTGCCGGAAATGGTCTCATGTGTCGTTATAATTCTGTTGGGAGCCAAATCCTCCACAATTATAAGAGAACGCTCAGTTCCGTTTATTATAAAATAACCTCCCAAATCCTCAGGGTCTTCAGCATTTTTTATCAATTCCTCCCTGTCCATTCCGTTCAAAAGGCACTTACTGGACCTCAGCATTATAGGCAGATGTCCTATCTCCACCTCAACCGGAATCCCGTTTTCGATAAATTCAAGCAGAATTGGAGCAGAATAGGTCAGATCCCTAAGCCTGCACTCAAAGGGAAGCCTCCTCTCCGGGCCCTGACCGGATTCATTAACTACAGGAGTGCCTACCCTGATCTTCCCCAGCTCCAGGGTGTAATTCTCTATATCAATGGTCATAGGTTCCCTTTCATCAATCACCTCCTGGAGCCCATTTTCAAGAAGCTCGTTAAAGGAATCTATCTGAAATTCAACCAAACTCTTGTTATCTATGAAATCCGATATACGAATCAATCTATACCTCCTAAATCACAACCCTATATCACAACCCTATAGTAAACTGCCTTCCCTGCCGTTGGACTATTCCTTGTTATCTTTATAATATCCCCAACATTAGCTTCAAAATCCTTGATAGCAGGATCATCAATCTTAATTTTTGGTAATTCGTCGCGACCTACCTTATAAGTCCTCAAAACATTCTCGGCATCCTCAGGAGCCATTACCTCATGTTTTGGGACAAATTCATGTTCCAATTTCATACCAGATAGAAATAGTAACTTATAATTTGTATCTAAGCCTTTAAAAATGCCCGGAGTCATGACCGGCCATATATCCCCTCAATTATGTCGGTAGTTGTAATGATTCCTAAAAGTCTGTCCTCCTCCACGACGGGGAACCCGCCCAGATTAGTTTCCTTGATTAGTTTTGAAACTACTGCCAGGTCTTCATCAGGATTTATAGCAACAACATTTCTTTCCATTATCTCCTCCACTCTCTCACTAAGAACATCCTCTGCTTCAATCCCATGGAATTCTCCGTAGCCAAGAAACCTAAGCACATCAAATACAGTTACTATCCCCTTTAGTTTATCCTCCTGAATCACAGGAATTCTCCTGAGCCTGTTCCTGACCATTATCTTTGACACATCAGAGATCATCATCCCTAGGCTGGATGTAATACACCTCTTTTCCATCACATCTCTCACAGAAACCCCAAATTTATCGGCGATTGGAAGCACATCTCTCTCAGTGACTATTGCTATTACTTTCTCCTCATTCTCTCTATCGATTATCGGGATAGCACTTGCCCTCTTTTTTACCATTATCCCCACAACATCGTCTATGGAGGCCTTATTATCAAGAAAGGGATATCTCTCCTCCATAATCTTCTGTATCGGACAGTTTATGGCCGCCAAAAAATTTCCTCCATAGTCCCTCTTTATTATATTGTACTTCTCTCCTCCCCCAAGAAAGTCCAGAATATCTATGGCTACGATCATCCCCTCAAGCCTTTCAGTCCCTGCATTAATAACGGGAATTCTCCTGAAGTCGTTCTCCTCCATCAGCTTTGCAACATTCTTTATAGAATTCGTTGGATGTGTAGTAACAACGTTCCTCTCGGCAATTAGCATTATGTTTCCTTCCTTCCTGACAGCATGATGCTTGCTCTCTCTGGAACCTCTGTCAAGAGATTTCCCTATGTCAGATTTTCCTCCCCGGTCATGAACCATCTTATGCCTTATGAACAATCTTGGATATCTTCTTCATTATCGCAGTAACATCATCAGCCTGAAAGATATTCCTTCCTATGGAGACACCCATAGCCCCGCACTCCATGGCATCTTCAACCATCCCAAGCAAATCATCTTCGCTTTCAATCTTTGGGCCTCCAGCTATTACTATGGGCACGGAACAACCCTCTATTACCTCTTTGAAGCTCTTCCTATCTCCTGTATAAACCGTTTTGACTATATCTGCTCCCAATTCCGCACCAATCCTTGCCACATGCTTGATATACCTCACATCGTGCTCATTATCGATCTTCCTACCCCTTGCATACATCATCGCAAGTAAGGGTATCCCATAATCATTGCATTTCTCTGCAACCATACCCAGGTCCTGTAACATCTCGCTCTCGTTCTCCGAACCAACATTAACCTGAACAGAAACTCCATCTGCACCAAGCCTTATGGCCTCCTCCACTGATGTCACCTGCACTCTGTTGTTTGGTAATGGAGACAAAGATGTCCCCCCTGAGAGATGAATAATAAGACCAATATCCTTCCCATAGCCTCTATGTCCTGCCCTTACCATGCCCTTATGCATCAGAACCGCATTGGCTCCGCCATCGGCTATCTTATTGATGGTGTCAGCCATATCTTCCAGACCAGAAATGGGCCCTACCGAAACCCCATGGTCCATTGGAACTATTACGGTCTTTCCTGACCTCCGGTCTATGAGCCGCTCAAGCCTTATGTTCTTTCCAATCATTTTTACCCTCCCTGAGGGAATAGGATATTGGATTTTATATTAATTAATAGGCAACCCAGAGGTCCAACCTGCGGGAATTCAATTCTCCCGCTTAAATTCTCAGGAAGGAATTTACTGTTGCAGTCGGCGTTTCCACTATTCTGGCAAAAATGATCTGAGAATAGTAAAAAATACACAAAAATTTTATATACGGCAAAAATCAACTCCTGCAAAACCCTTCTGCTATGACGTCGTGCCTGTGGATGGACTCCTCTGATACTGTTTTGACTCTAATCTCACAATCCTTGAACCTCTTTTTTGCATTGTTAAGGACATTTCTTGTTATATCCTCAACAAATCTTGGTCGTTGGAACATCTTCTTCACGACATGCATCTCGTCATCTACCTTCAGCAGAGTATAAACCTCAGATGGAAAGGCATTCTCAATGCAATCTATCATGTCCTCCAGGGCTACTCTGTTCTCATAATCTGTCAGAATCTCAAGAAAGCACTTCGCTCTTTGCACATGGGTAATCCCATCACATTTCTTTAATGCATGGGGACAAACGCTGTTTCCAATGACCCTGACACTCAGTTTCTTTTTGAATTCTTCATCCTTAGCTATGACTGATGCAGATACATCATGGGTCTCCATTGTGTTCTTTCCCGTTATTGGTGTTTTTTTATCAACAACGAGCTGGGCATCCATCCGGATTTCTGCCTTCCTGTAGGGATGCTTCTCTTTAACCCTTTCGAGAATATGCCTCTCCAGCTCCTCCAGAGACTCATATTTGACCTCAACCTCCTTTTCTATATCCCCTGTGATTGATTCAACGAGCCTGCTCATATGAATACCCCTCCTCTCTCTTGGCAGATCTATGGTAATCTCTATCTCAGGAATAAAGATGTACTCCCTCCCATTCCAGCTTGTCTTTATGAGGGTTCTTAAGCCGGTTATACCAACCCTGCTAAGTTCCTCCATGATCTCTGGTTTCGAGTCCTGCATTCTATTTTAGCCCCATAAACCTATGAATCTGCGGGATAATTCTCATATTATCACCGATTCTATCCATAATAAAGCCATAATCCAGACCTTTAATAGAATTCCACTCCGGCTGCATAATCCAGTGGGGATATCCCTCCCTGTAAATTTTCTGGAAAAATTCAAGATCCTCTTTATTCTGGATTACGACCTTCAGTTGACTCCTGTGTGGATTTTTTAAGCAGTAATCAAATACATTCGTGTTGTAGCCCGGGTTCCCGCTGGATGGAGCTTTGATATCAACAGAGAGGAATTCACAGCTGTCAAAGATATCCTTGTTGAACAACGTGCCGTTGGTTTCAAGAAGAATCTTGAATTCCACGGTTTTAAGCTCCTCAATCATCTCCATCAGGTTCTCCTCAAGCATCGGCTCCCCCCCTGTGAGAGAAACCCAGCGGAATTTTTTATTTAGTTTTTTGATTATTCCTGAGATTTCCATCCTCTCTCCCTTCTCAAAATCGGTATCACAATAGGAGCATTTCAAATTGCATCTGCAGAATCTTATAAAATTCATGGGGGTCCCCACCATCAACCCCTCTCCCTGAACCGAATGGAAAATCTCATTGACTTTGAATTCCATTCTCATACTCAAGCGGGTCCTCAAGCCCCGCCTCCTTGAAACCGTTGATCCTTATAACACAGGAGTCGCAGACTCCACAGGGTATATCGCCCCCTTTGTAGCAACTCCATGTATGCTCAAAGGGAACCTTCAGATCATTGCCCTTTCTGATAATATCCGCCTTTTCAAGCTCGATAAGGGGGGTTTTTATATCAATCTTTCTGTTCTCTACCCCCTGTTTTGTAGCAAGATTCGCCATCCTCTGGAAGGCATCAAAGTAATCCGGCCTGCAGTCCGGATAGCCCGAGTAATCAATGGCATGTGCCCCTATAAAGATAGCATCAGCATCAATGACCTCAGCATATGCGAGAGCTATGCTTAGAAATATCGTATTCCTCGCGGGAACATAGGTCACAGGAATTTCATCTGAATCTCTGATCTCATCAATTGTCTTTCCTTCCGGAACATTAATCTTATCCGTAAGTGCCGAGCCGCCGAACTGATTCAGGTCTATATCAAAAATCTTATGCACCGCGCCAAGCCACCTGGCAATCTCTTTGGCAGACTCTACCTCTCTCTTATGCCTCTGCCCGTAGTTGAAGGTCAATGCATAAACCTCATAGCCCTGATATTTAGCTATTGCGGCAGTAACGGCAGAATCCAGCCCGCCGCTGAGGAGGCAAACAGCCCTCACCTCTCTATCAGAACCCACTTTCCAACTCCCTCATAAAGTTTAACAGAACAGACAGGAATTCTCCTCTCAAGTTCCTTGAAAATCCATCCGGCAATATTCTCAGCCGTGGGATTCTCAAAGATTTCATTGAGATTACTATGGTCAAGCCTTTTCATTACCACCGCATTTACTATATCCTTTAATTCGTTGAAGTCCATAACCATTCCGTTCTCCTTCAATTCGCCCTCTACCTCAACAATCAGCCTGTATGTGTGGCCATGCACCCTCTCACAATTTCCCTCATAGTTGGGGAGAAAATGCGAGGCATCAAAGTTGAATTCTCTACCGATCTTCATTTTTTGATAAATTCTTTGCCCTGTTGTGTCCTGTATCAATGTTATCCATCAAGTCCAGCATCTTCCTGCAGGCCGTTCTTACGGCATCTGAAAGATTGACGAATTTCTTATCATCCCCAACATGCTCCCTCAGGTCGTCCAAGATATGCTGTGGAATCTCAACGCTGATCTTAGGCATTTTCCTATCCAGATAATACTGGAAGAATACTAAGAGAGTATAGAACTAGAATTTAAATATGAAGGAATTCTGCTCTGATGGGCGAGGGTTGGGATTTCTCAGACAGACGCTTGACTACCTTCAGCACGATTACATAGCCTCCAAGACGCGAATTCTCTCATCAATGGGTGGGTGAGTATTGAAGATATTGCTAATTCTTTTTTTCATTGGATCCTCAAAAAACATGGGTGCTACTGCGGCATTAACCCTGGTATATGTTCCCTGCGAATATGCCCTTTTGATCTTCTTCAGTGCAGAGATCAATCCTCCGGGATAACGGGTAAGTTGAACTGCCCCGGCATCCGCCATGAATTCCCTCTTTCTGGAGACACTCAACTGCACAAGTCTTACCACTATTGGAGCCAGGATGGCAAGGATTATTCCTAATACAAGAATCATAGTATTCCCCCCATCACGATCTCTTCTCCTTCCGCCAGAGAACCACATGCTTCTAAGAAACAATTCAGAGGCTATGGAGATAATTCCTACCATCACTGCAATCAGGGTTACAAATCTTATATCATAATTCCGTATGTGGCTCATCTCATGAGCCAGAACCCCCTCCAGTTCAGAATCAGTCAGGGTCGTTAATGCCCCCTCAGTGACGCAGATATAACTATGCTCCGGATCCTTCCCTGTTGCGAATGCATTAATATCCTTAGACGGCATTATATAAACCTTTGGCACTGGAAGTCCAGCAGCCAGAGACAGTCCTTCAACCATGTTCCTGAGATGTTCATATCTGGAGGCATCGGCAGGGTAGGCATTAACAGATTTCAGTGCAATCTCCGCAGATTTTTTATACGTACCAATGGTATAGGCAAGGGAGAAGATTATGGCAAAAATAAGAATAACGAATGTTGATGACGGCTCATAAACCTGAGCAATAACCCAACCAATCCCTATTATGACAAGAACTACAAAAAGCATCAGTATGTAAGAATTTCTCTTATTCCTCTCGATCTGGTCATAGAAGGATATCTTTTCCATGATTATACATCAAATTTCACATTCACCGGTTTTCTCTCTTTCTCTGGTGTTGCTAGATATGGTTTCTTCTGATTTCTCCCAATAATCCCGGCAATCCACATCCCCGGGATCGTGGCAATCATGTTATTATAATAAAGAACAGAATCATTGTAGAACTGTCTTGTATAAGCAATCTTGTTCTCTATATCCGACAACTGTTCTTGTAGTCTGCCGAAATTTTCACTTGCTTTAAGTTGCGGATAATTCTCCGCCAGGGCAAATATGCTCTTTAACGCACCCTCAAGCATATTTCCCGCCTTCGCCTTCTCCTCAATTGTCCCCGCACCAAGCATCTTCTCCCGGGATTCAGTGACCATCTGAATTGCCTTCTGTTCGTGCTTCATATACGCCTGTACCGTTTCTACCAGATTTGGTACCAATTCTGCTCTCTTTCTGAGTTGAACATCAATCTGGCTCCATGCATTGTCAATTCTATTGCTCAGGACTGTAATCTTATTAAAATAGTACATCCCTACCAAAACAATCAAAACCAACAACAGGATTATCCATTCAATCATTTTTGTGTTCGGGGTTTAGCGTGAGGTTCCGAAGCTTCCCAGGCATCTGGTCCCGCCTGCCGAGTATCTTTTCGTTTTCCTTATATCATATCTTTTTCCTTATATCATATCTATCTCTCTTTATCCCCCCACTTTACATTATATTCTTTCCTTAATAGTATAAAAAGGGATAGGTATAAAAAATGTCATTCCCCCCCTTTATCCATGAATTCCTTCACATCCTGAACCTGAAAGTACTCCCTGAACTTTGGGGTTACGGTGAGAATCTTTGTCCTTCCCTCCTTCTTTGCATCAATAAGCTCCTGTTCCCTAAGTTTCTTCACATATCTATAAACCCTCGTGCCTCTCTCCTTGACGAGCTTTGACTGCGTAATGGGCTGTTCGTATGCAATGAGGGCGAGGGTCTTCAGCATAGCGGGGGGTATCTCGGTCTCCGGGGCAAGGTGCATAACAGAATGCTCAAGTTCGCTCCTGATTCTCATCCCATAGCCGCCGTTATACTCATAAATCTCAATACCGGAATTCCTTGAATTATAATCCTCCATCAATTCATTAAGACTCTGTCTTATAATTCCAGCATTGCCCAACTCGCAGATTCTTGCAATCTCCTCCAATGTGAGAATTCTTCCTGAAATAAAGAGTGCGGCCTCTATCACTCTCCTGACATCCCTGGTCATAATCTAATATTCTTATTACCGATTAAATACCCCCCTCTGAATCAATTGGGGGGGTTCCTTAAACCGTTTTTATGAATTATTAATGCTAATCTAATATAAGTATTTATAATGCATATATTAATGGATCAGGATGAAACATATCGTTGCCATGTCAGGTTCCTATAACGGAAACCCTGATGCACTCTTCAAGTCATTACCAGACAGTGGAATTCTTCAGATGTCACTCATCGGGCGGGAGGTTACACTCCACCTGAGAAGCGAGAATCTGGACGAGGTAAAGAATTCTCTCAAGAAAATTGGGGTCAATAATCTAAACATTCTTGAATGGAAAAAGGCCGGTGTGACTCTCTCCAATCCCGGCAAGGGTGTTGACAGTAAGGAGATAATAACGGTTTCGCTAATACCCTCCGCGATGGACGAGGGTCTGAGGCCACTTGCATTTCTCTGTGAATTTGAGTTAAAGGAGGAAATTCTCATGAAGGTCAGGGCAAGGATTGAGGAGATTCTGGACGATGCCGGTTTAACCGATGCCATCTATACGATACATATAAAAAAGAAAGCCACTCTGGAGGACTATCTGAATTCTACAATGATTGCAACGCTCAACGCTCTGTTTGAGGCAGGGGGCGTTGTAAGCATTGAGCAATAAGAGAATGGAATCCAGACCAAGAAGACGAACCCTCTTCAATATAGAAATAAAGACCGAGCATTTGGTTGTTATCGTGCCCATCATAATAACAATCCTTATCTATCTTCTTCTTGTTATTACAGAACTGGACAGCTATATCACCACAAAGTATGGGGTGGAGGGTTTTGGATATATCTGGCCAATCCCATCAGGAATCTCTCTTACGGATGATGGGAATCTCACCATGAGGTTTATGAATCTATGGATGGCCCGGGTTACAATCCTCAATATAACAATAGAGAATAGCGAGTCGGGAAGATGTTATATCCCTCCCGGGGAGGAGATAGTCTACGAGAATGAAACACGTGCATTGCCGTTTATACTCCCTGCATGGGGGAGGTTCGACATAAATGCATTTGATTGTGCTCCAGAGGATAGTAAAATAACGAAAGGTGACCGATTCCAGATAGATGTAGAAACGAAATACATAATCGGCAGGGTATTCAACATGAAGGGTATAGATGATATTGCAATGAGAATCCTTATGCGTGGCATGGCTGTTCATAAAGAGACAGGCAGGATTGAAGGTGAATATGAGTTGGTCTATGGGGGCCGGTAATAAAACCAGACAAAAAATGAGGAACAAGGGCTATGTGATGACATGGGACGCAATTATCGCTCTCATCTTTGTAATTCTGGTTGGTATAAGTATTATAAGTCTGGAGCAGATGCGATCTATAAATGTTAAGAAGATTGGATTTCTTGAGATACATTCCACGGGTGAGAATTCTATCGGGGTTTTGAATAAAATGGGAATCCTTGAGGATATAGTAATCTACTGGTCAGAGAACAATACACAGCTTGCTAATGACACCGCAACATTCTATTTGGAGCAGTTTATCCCAAAGACGATGGGCTACAGGCTTACGATAGGAAACGACACCGTCTGTGAGAACCAGAGGATTCTTGAGGCAGAGGCAGTGGAGAAGACAGGGGCAGGAAGATTCATTAGCGGTTATGGAGAAAATAAATCAGGAGAGTTCGTTGCAAGAGCATGGCTGCTGTATAATGATACATCCACTAACAAGAGCTTCTCCATTGGGAATGTAAGCTATGGAAGGGGCACCATGAATTCGGATGGATGCAACTGGACGATTGAGTACATAAATGCAACTAACGGGAACGAAAACGTAACTCTCTTGATTCCATCGGACTATTCAGATAACAGGAGTTGTAACTATACCGGGTCATCTCATTCAGAACCCGGAGGCGGGGACGCGATCAATGATGCAATCTACCGCCTTTTAAGTAAGATAGACTGGAACCCCGATGATGGAATCCTCGATAAGATCAACGACTATGATTACAACTTTACAGTAATGAAATTCAAGGTCGCTAATATAAGCACCCCTGCATTTATAAACACAACAGATGTAAACCTGATTCTCTGGATGGGGTAGTTATTCAACATGAACCCTCTTCAGGTCTATGTCCTCCCCAACGAGCCTTATGAATTCTCTTGTTGATCCTTCAACATCCCTGGACTGTGTGATGTACCTGCCCACTATAAGTATGTCTGCACCCTCTTTGAGGGCAATGGGAGCAGTTTCTGGATCCAATCCTCCCGCAACAGCAACATAGAGCTGTGGGAATTCCTTTTTTATCCTGCCTATCTGGTTCCACCTGTGCTCCTGGGTCTTCTCCGAGTCAATTGCCCTGTGGAGAATAACCACATCAGGCAGATCCTTGATGGACTTTAATTTTGCCACGGGGTTATCAACATTCATCGTATCGATGATGGCATAGATTCCGAGTCTCTTTGCCTCGTAGACGAATTTATCCAATACCTCCTTGGTTGCCAGACCGGAGGCTACTACAGCGTCTGCTCCCTCATCAAATGCCATATCAACCTCAACCTGCCCCACGTCGAGGGTTTTCAAATCAGCTATCATAAAATAATCCTTTGCTACCTCCCTGAGTTCAGACATTGCCTTAACGCCATACTTCTTGAGCAGGGGTGTTCCTGCCTCAAGAATAATCTTATCGCTGTGCGGAAGCTCCTTTATGACCCTTTTTATATACTCAAGGTCCGGGTTATCAAGTGCTATTTGCAGATAAGGTGCGTTCCATCTCGGCAGCCTCGAGACCCTGAAACCCATTATTGGGTGTGTCGCCCTATCTTTATCAAACATAATCTTGTCCAGACTCGGATAACCTCCTAATGCCCTCCTCAAAGCCAATTTCGTTGCACCGTAGTTATACTGATATATCCTCCTGAAGTCCTCTGCATCGGGGTGAATGAAGACAGAGCAGATTATTACCCAGTCATCTACCCTATCCATCGGTATGATTCCCTCCTCAACCGAGTCAGCAACCGCCTTGGCGACCCCTGCCTGGGCAGGACCGAAAATCTTTGTAACGTCCTCCATGTCCTTAACCGTAACCTTTGGAACCAAAACAGTGTATGGTTTGCATGGAAGATTCGGTCTTATTACCGAGAGAAGGGGGGTATGCCCAACAGATAATTGGGAGAGGCTGTTTGCAAAGGCCTGCCCAACACTACCCTCCTTATCACCGATTATAATGTCAATATGGGCAACCTCGTTTCCCTTCCCAATCAATGCTTCACCAATCTTGTACATCTTTTATAAAATCTGGATTGGTAGTATAAAATACCTGATATGTTATTTTACCTGATGTAAAATCACAGAGTCCCCTGCCTTAGAGCCTCAACAGCGGGAAGCTTATATCCTGCAAGAAGACTGATGCATGCCCCTCCCCCGGAGCTTATGTGATTAATTCCGTCTTCAACATCAAACTCCTTTGCAGCAGCGACCAGATGCCCCCCTCCAATGACGGAGAAACCGTTGGATTTCGCAATGGATTTTATAATCTCCTCGGTGCCGTAGGCAAAGTTCTTTTCCTCGAAGATACCCAATGCCCCTTTGGCAAATATCGTCCCCGATTTCTTTATTATGTCCCCGTACTTATCTACTGTGCCCTTCCCGATGTCACTTATTTTCATATTTCTCGGCAATTCACTTATGGGAATCTCCATTCTCTCACCATAGTTGTCTAATGCCAGGTCAACTGGTGTTATAATTTTATCCATATGTTCAGAGAGAATTCCTCTTGCTATGTCAATCTGCTCTACCATCCTCTTGCCACGGATGAATTCTATGCTTGGCTCTCCAAGCCTGTAGCCCTTTGCAGCAAGGAATATATTTGCCACAAGGCCGCCCGTGAGAATATATTCCGTTCCGTTCTCAAGAGCCAGTTTTGTGGCCCTTATTGAATCATCAGCCTTCGTCCCCCCCAGAACAAAGGTGACCGGCTTCTTTGGATTTTCCATTATCGCACCAATTGACCTCAACTCTTTCTCCATAAGCCTTCCTGCTGCTGACTTCATAACCAGGGGAAAGCCGACCATTGATGGTTGGCTTCTATGAGCCGTTGCAAAGGCATCATTTATGTAGATATCTGCGACCTTTGATAGCTTCCTGACAATATGTGTTTTAACCTGGGCATCAGCAGGTCGATTAATAACCTCTTCAGAGTAGAAACGAACATTCTCAAGAAGCACTATATCGCCCGGCTCCATCCTGTTTATCTTTCCCTGGGCATAGGAGCTGAACATAGAATCTATGTACTCTACCTCATATCCGGTTATCTCTGAAATCCACCTGGCGTGGTTTTCAAGAGTTGTGAAATCCGCCTCCCCCGGCCTGCTCTGGTGTGCTATCAACACTACCTTTGCCTTCTTTTCAACAAGCTCTGTTATGGTGTCTTTATGCGACCTGACTCTCCTGTCGTCCAGAAGCTTTCCGGTCTCTGGATCTATGGGTGTGTTTATATCAATCCTGACAAGGACTGTCTTTCCCTCCACCTCAACATCATTCAGTGTAAAAATGTCTTTCATCTGGTTTTCAGAAATTTCCGATTTTGAAGTCATTTTTTGTAAATACAGGAATTAGCTCTATGTTTTCCCTTCTAAGGTTATGTTCAGCGCCAGCCAGCCTGTCTACGATAGTAATCACCTTTTCAATCTTACAGCCGAAATTCCTGACCGCTTTTACAGCAGTGATTACTGAATTCCCCCGGGTTGTTACATCATCAACGAGAATTACTCTCTCTCCTCTTTCGATATTCCCCTCAATCTCCGGGTTTCTGCCATCCTTTGCCTTCCTTACGAAAAAACCAAAAATAGGTCTTTCCCGGCTGCTTCGGACACATAATTCAGAAACGATGGGGATTGCTCCGGTTTCCAGACCGCCAACATACTGAACATTCTCTCCATACACCAATTCAAGCATGGCATTGGTTATGAGTTTAGAAGCCCCCGGGTCCAGTGTAGCCTTCTTCATATCAAAGAAGAAGGAACTCACGCCCCCCGAAGCCAGCTCAAATTCACCAATCTTTAAGCAGTTGATATTTATAAAATTCAGTAATTTATCTCTCTCATTTTTGTCCATATTAATAATATTGTCTTATGGTATTATAT
>WALD01000049.1 GCA_015523055.1 Candidatus Altarchaeota archaeon | reverse complement strand
TGACCGTGTTTCCTGATGCATCACTGACAATGATGTAATCCCAACCACCATTTACATCAAGCCTGCTAAAATGCACAGCTATTGAGGTAAATCCAGGCATCGTTATTGTCCATGTTTTACTCATGTCATTCTCGTAGGGGTGCTCGGATTCCAGAGAGTAATCAACCATGTCTCCAGAGATCTGAGTCGGGGAGCAATTCCCGAAGTCAGTGTGGGTGTAATCAACTCCGGTATCGACGATTGCTATAAGAATGTCTCTACCGGTAACGTTCCTCCCTGTGTCGTCGAGGAGGCCCCATGCATCATCAGCGTTAATCATGGAAATGCTTTCGGTCAGAGATATCTGAATCCTCTTTATTGGATATATCCCTCCCACAATATTGAGATTCTTCAGCTGCTTTGCCTCATCGGCGGAGATTTTCAGGGAGATCCCATTGAATACCCCGGTGAATTGATGCCTTACTTGCGCATCTGGGAAATTATTCTTTATGTAATCCAGTGCAATTTGATGTGAACCCAGAATCTCCTCTCTTTTGGAATTCAGCTCAGATGTTGAGATTTTTCCGTACGATCCCAGCGGCCTTCCCCGGAGCTTCACGATGTAGCCATAGGGTGATTCGTAGAACCTCTCTCGGTTCTCTTCGCTTACGAGCCCGGAGAGTTTCTTAGCATATTCATTAAGGTCAGAGTCCCTCGGGTCCAGAAAGAAGTTTTTATACCTCCAGGGACCGCGGGGCTGGTCAAAGAGCAGTTTGGTCAGCTCGTCACCTTCCTTATCAAGAAATTCGTCCAGCGAGCGGGAGTCCGGGCTTACGAGGTTCAGGGCCGCGTATATGCTTTCAGAATTATCAGGGTTTATCTCAAAAATCTTGTTCTTGTACGCAAGTGCTGCAAGACAGTTATCATTTACGCCGTCGGTTGTGCACTCTTTGGCTGGAATAGGAGATATGATTAATATAAGAAATAGTGCTACTAATCCTGCTTTACCATAATCCAACATAGTATATCTATTCACATTTAGGAATTTCAACCTAAAAAACAAAAGTTACAAGCTGGAGTTTGCCCTGTCTGTAATCATGTGCGAGGAACAGGAGGCATGGATACGGGAGCTTGAAAACGGAAAAGAGTGATGAGGCCATAGGGGTTGATGGGTTGATGAATGCCCTCATTTGTATTTGGACTGTAGCGACGGAAGGCATCACAGGAACCTGCAAATGAAAAAAAATCGGGCGGAGTAATTGCAGGCTCATATCGCTTCAGGAAGTGGCGATGCGCTCCTGATTGTAATTGGATACAATATAATTATATCTGGAAGTATTCCCATATACCCAACAGTGATGAAAAACCTCTGCTGAGCTTCGGCAATGATGAAACTTATGAGCACTGAGGAGGTTAGTTTATCAAATCATCTGGAACCTTCTGCCCTCTCCAGAGGTCTTCCCAGCCCTCCCTCTCCCTGATGACCTCAACAGAATTCTCCCTTACAAGAATTTCAGCTGGTCTTGGTCTTGAGTTATACTGGCTCGCCATGGAAAAGCCATAAGCTCCAGCATCAAGGATTGCGATGATGTCGCCCTTCTCTACCGGGGGAAGTTCTCTTTCCCTGCCCAGAATGTCCCCCGACTCGCAGATGTTTCCTGCTATGTCGTACTTTTCTCCATTGCCTGTCTTGCCCAGAACCTTAATCCGGTGGAAAGAATCATACATAGCAGGCCTCAGAAGGACATTGAAGCCACAATTGACATTGACGAAATTCTTGTAGGGGGTCTTCTTCACCGACTGCACCTCGCAGAGAAGAACCCCCGCATTCGCTACCAGATAGCGTCCGGGTTCAAGCCAGACATCCGGTTCGTATCCCAGCTCAATGCTGTATTTTTTTATTATAGGGAGTATTCTCGCTGCTAAATCCACCGGCTTTGGTATTTCCTCCCCCGCGTATGAGATTCCAAGTCCGCCACCGACGTCTATGAATCTTAATTGAATTCCCATGTCGTTCTTTAATCTCATTACAAATTCCATGAGTTTTTCGGTAGCATCGGAGAAGGAGGTCATATCCGTAATCTGTGAACCTATATGCATCTGGACCCCGATTATCTCCACATTGCTCAGTTCGCTCGCCTTCCTGTAGGCTTCCAGAGCGGTATCTTTCTCCAGATGCAATCCAAATTTTGACTCCTTCATCCCGGTGGCTATCTTTGGATGCGTCTTTGGGTCCACAGCAGGATTTACCCTGAAGGAGATTTTAGCTGGCTTTCCTGTTTCGGCGATGGAGTTTAATTCATCTATTGAATCGACATTTATAATGACTCCGGAGTCAATAGCGAATTCTATTTCCTCATTTGTCTTTGCATTATTGGTAAAGATTATGTCCTCCGGATTTATTCCGACCCTAAGGGCCGTTCTGAGTTCACCTTCTGAAACTACATCTGCTGCGGCACCCTTCTGCCTCAGAATATGGCATATGGCAAGGGAGGTATTTGCCTTATATGCGTAGCATATCTTTGCACCCTCAAATGCCGTTTTGAATTCATCGAAATTCTCTCTGATTCTGCTCTCCTTGTATATATAGAGTGGGGTTCCGAACCTTTCCGCGAGCTCAATGAGTTGCTCCTCCGCTATCAATAAACACATTTTTATAGAGGTCTAATGTAATATTACTTAATACTGAGGTTAATAAAGAGGTACCATAATTGGATGATACACCTATACCTGTTCTGGGAATGCCCATATCTGTTCTGGGAATGGCGACATCCCCTTTAGGACATGTCTTTCCCATCACGGAATTTTTGGTTAACATATTCGCAGTGATAATCTCAATTCTCGCTGTCATTATCTGGATTAAGCTCTACAGAAAATTGTACACCAGAGATATGAAGAAATCACGAGCATGGACATGGTTTTTTATAGGAGTCCTTGGAATTCTGTTGTTCAACATATCCAGCATCTACCTAATCTTCAGTACAGACCCCTTAATCCAGCTTATGGGTGTTATTGGCAGGACAATAGTGGCCATCTCAATGACCGTTGGAGCATATCTCCTTTACTCGCCAATGAAGAAAGGAACGAAATATGAGTTCATACCGATAAAGGCGATAGCTGAAAAGAGAAGCTATGCAAAGATGAGACACCGGCTGGATGAAGGCAAGACATACCTCATTAATGAGGAAAAGCCGATTAAGAGCAATGAGATATTCCTTGATCTGGTAACCCATGGAATCAGCGGCCTCTACCTAACGAGACAGAATCCGGAGCAGATAAGGAAGGCATACGAACTTGAGAGAACGCCGATAATCTGGCTGACCAGGGAGAAGACGGATGAGAGGAGTATTGAGCCAACTGATCTGGTGGAATTAAGCCACACAATGAAGGAGTTTATGAGAGATAGTGGTGAAAGTGTTATAATGCTCGATGGTATTGAGTATTTGATAGTTCAAAACGGCTACAAGGAGATTCTACAGTTTGTCCAGTCATTGAAAGACAGCATCTCCCTGAGCCATTCAAGACTTATCATCCCTCTGGACCCCTCAACAATAGACAATCAGCAACTCCATCTTCTGCGGAGAGAGATGATTGTTCTGAGGACCGAGATATGATACTGATACAGATGACCAGGATATGCCTACAGATATAAACTATGTCGTTAATAGAATAATATGGTGCTAAAATGGTGGATAAAATAAAAACTGGAATTCCCGGGCTTGATGATATGATGGATGGGGGCCTACCCAAAGGCAGTACAACCGTTATTTCCGGGCCTCCGGGAATAGGAAAGAGCAATCTTGCAATGCAGTATATCTATAACGGGGTTGCTCAGTATGATGACCCAGGCATTTACATAACAGTGGAGGATACAGTAGGGGATGTAGAAAACTATGCGGCAGGGTTTGGGTGGAATGTAAGGGAGTATGAAGATGCTGGGAAGATAGCCATTCTTGGCAGGGAGATTTTTGAAGGAACCGATATGGACCTGGGCATGGACTTTGGAATCCTGAGGGATGTAATAAAGGAGACCCAGGCCAGCAGAATGGTCCTTGATTCAGTAACCCTGTTCAATTACCTGTTTAAGGAGGAGGCCTCAAGAAGGCTCCATATGTTGAGATTCCTTGAAATGATGAGAAAGAATAACTGCACGACTATAATGACTGCGGAGCTGCCGGAGAGTTTCCCGAAGTTGAAATATGGCTCAGAGCATTTTCTCTCTGATGGGCTTGTAATAATGTTCTGGTCGAGATATAGAGCAACCAACGAGCGATGTATATGGGTTGTGAAAATAAGGGGTACAAAGATAATCTCAGACATAAGGCCCCTCACCATCACATCAGGAGGGGTTTCAGTATCTCCTAAAGAGGTTCCATTCACTCTATTAAAAAGAGAGGATGCAAAGGGATAATATAAGGACACAGAGTAATGGATTCAGAATAATGGATTCCACGGGATAATGAATTCGTCATCGTGGATCCAGGGGCCAGGGTGGAATTCAACCAAATTCAACCAGTTAGATTAGAATGTGGGTTCGTAATAATGGTGGATTAAATACGGGGTTTTTGATTGCATTTCTACTTTTGGTTAGCGTTGCTTCTGTTTCTGTATCTCCTGTATCCGCCCAGTCAGTGGATATAACACCAGATGAAATATCGGTAAAGGCATACGCAGGGGATTTTGCAGAGGGTTTATTGACTATCAAGAATAACGGTGATGAGAGAGTATTTGTTGAGATATCCTCCATAAGCCAGGAAATCCAGAACATACTCCCGGAGATAGAGAAGAGTTATGTCAGGGTAGCACCCAACGAAACAGGATATCTGAGAGTAAGGAGTTACATAAATAGAGAGTCTAAACCAGGGGTTTATAGGGGGAAGGTAATCCTGAAGGTTAATGAACAGGAAAGGGAGATATCACTAAAACTTGAGATTCTTAGGGTCGTGACAAATGTTTCTCTGGGACTCAACATAGAACTGAACAGGCTTGAAAGCAAACCCGGAGGCAGTATTATAGTCCAGTCCAGAATCTCTAACCTGGCTCAGAGAAGGACGAAGAGTGTTTTAGAGTTGGTAATGAAGGATCCGGAAACGGGTTCTATCCTGGTTACGAAGGATAACGAGATCATACTGCCAGAGAACGTCGTGCTTGAAACAAGCACTGAACTGACTATCCCCCGGAATGCTCAGGACAAGGAATATGAGGTGGAGGGGATTCTTTATCATGTCTGGGATGGCAACAGGACCGCAAAAGCAAGCGATGTTAAGAGGATCAGGGTCAAAAGGTCATTTCTTGATATTTTTGACCCAATTATCGCACAGGTTACGGGTGCCAGGATTATACTCGGTTTCTTTCTGCTCATCGTGCTTGGAATTCTTATGTCCTTTTACAGGAGATACGAAACGGAGCGTGAAAGGAGGAAGAGATACCTTGAATCAATTAAATTTGAGACGCTTCCACATAAGGGCCCGAAATCAGGGTATATAGGAAAGATAGCGGAGATGAATGCTGATGCTTACTTCTATCTTGATTCACTATCCTCACACGCTCTGATGGCCGGGACGACAGGGTGTGGGAAGACTATTGCTGCCCAGATACTCGTTGAGGAGGTTCTGATTAAAAGCGATGTTTCTGTTGTAGTGTTTGACCCCACTGCTCAGTGGACGGGCTTTCTGGAGCCAAATAGGGATGAAGAGATGTTCAGGGGTTATAGAAGATATGGGATGAAGAGGACAGATGCAAGGACATTCAAAGGCAATGTCTATGTGATAAACGATGCCACCCAGAGAATAAATCCAGAACAACATATAACTCCAGGGGAGATAAGCGTCTTCTACATGAGGGATCTGAACAATCCGGATATGGAGGCATTCATATCAAATGCCATAGATGACATATTCAACGCAGGTCTCAGTGATAGTTCAAATCTCAGGGTGCTCCTTGTGTTTGACGAGATTCATAGAATTCTGCCGAAATTTGGCGGGGTTGGGAAGGGTTTCGTTCGGATAGAGAGGGCCGTGAGGGAATTCAGACGATTTGGAATCGGCGTAATTCTCATCTCGCAGGTTCTAAAAGACTTCATAGGCCAGATTAAGGCAAATATAGGAACGGAGATCCAGATGCATACCCGCTACAAGGAGGACCTGGATAGGATAAACCTCAAGTACGGGGATTATATCTACCAGTCGGTGGTCAAGGCCGACATCGGGGAGGGTATGCTACAGAATTCCGAATACAATGGGGGCAATCCATACTTTATAAGTTTTAGACCGACCCTTCATAATGCGAACAGCCTGTCCAACGAAAAGCTGGAGCAGTACGAGAGGTATAACAAAAAGATAAATGAACTACTACCCCAGCTTGAAACCCTCAGGAAGGCGGATCTGGACATCTTTGACATAGAGCTGGAGATGAAGCTTGCTCTGGACAATATAAAGAGCGGATCTTTCAGCATTGTTGATATCTATGTTGATTCTCTCTCAAAGAGGATAGACGATTATATTGAGAGGCTGAAAACGGGAAGGATTTCCGATGAGGAGAGGGCCATAAAATCTGAGTGGGATGCAAAAAGGGATGAGGAGATACGGGCGTATGAGAGGGAGCTTTCTGCAATTCTTGATAAAGAGGAAAAAAAGATAGAAGAGAGAGAGAGGATTCTCAGGCAGAGGCAGGATGAAGCCATGAGGGAGATAGAAAAGGAGAAGGAGAAACTCAGAGAGGAGGAAGAGAGGATAATGGTTGAACTTGAGACAGAGGAGATAAAACTGAAGAGCAGGGCACAGGTGCTGGAACTCCTGAAGAAACATAAGGAGATAAAGATACTCCGTGAGGAGGTCGCCCTTAAGGAGAAAGAGAAGCTGAGAATAGGGAGAGAGAAACTGAAGGAACTCAGCGATATGAAGAAGACGCAACTTGATGAGGAGAGGAAAAAGCACGCTGAGAAGGAACGGAGGTTAAAAGAAGAGGCACAGAAAAGGGAGGAGGCTCTGAAGAAGGCGGAGCAGATGATTGGAGAGCGCAGGGAGATGATAACAAAGGACAAGGAAATGATTCTTCAGAGGGATAAGGAGATAGGCACCAGGGAGGAGAGGATAGCGCAGGAGATGGTTGGTGAAATCCAGAGCGAAATTGAGAAGAGAAGGAGGATTCTGGGCCAGGTTGCAGTGGAAGAAAACGCCACCCGAAGAGAAGACCTGAAGAAGAGTGAGGATGAATTGCAGAAAAGGCTTGAGGCCAAAAGGAAAAAGAGAAAGATGGAGGTGAGGAAGGAGAGAAAGGACCTGGTTAGCGAGAAGAACAAACTCCATGAAGGACTGAAGGATATCAAGGACAAGTGGAAGGGAATAATTGAACGGGAGGTGAAGATAACCGAAAAGGAAGGGGAATTTGAAAAGAAAGATATCCGGGAGGAGGATAAAAAAAGGGTTAAGGGGGAGGACGTTAACTGGGATGATCTCCAGCGAATGGAAGAAGAGTGGAAGAGGATGGATGAGATGAGGGCAGAGAAGGAGGCACTGGAGAAGGAGCTGGCAGAGATCAGGAATAATCTGAGGTCAGAGATGTCCACTCCCACAGTAATCCCTACACCAACGCTCACTCCGGTAAAGGAGGAGAATGTCCCTATTGTTACATCAAAACCAGAAGATGTTGGGCCAGGGGGGTCTGAGGTCCCTGTTAGGAATATAGAGGAACTAAGGAGGGAAAGGGAGGAAATAGAAGAGGAAATAGAACAGGAAAAAAAGAGAATCAGCGAGCTTGAAGGCAAGAGTGAGGGGTGGGAGATATTCGAGGAGATGGAGAAGGAGTGGAAGAGGATGGATGAATTAAGGGCAAAGAGAGAGTCAATAAAAAGGGAAATGGAGGTTGCCGAGAGCGGGAAGAATGAGAAACCTGACGCCTGATTTTGATTTTGATTTTGATAGTCTGGATAGGAAATTTCTGAAACTGAGGGAATCCCTCCGCATTAATGTTGATTCCGGGGAGTTAAGGGATGATGTATCGGCAGAATTCTCCATAAACAAGTTGAACCCGGGGATTCGCGACGGAGAGAGTAGAATTCTCTCAGTGGATTCATCCTTCCTATGCCGGGAATTGAAATTCTTCGCACTATGGGCGATTCATACAGTAAGCTTTTTCGGAATTTTTGATGGGGATATGCATAATGATCCCTTAACCGGGGGGAGAAGAGTAGGATATAAAGAAATGGGCTATAATTCCGTGCTGGACATCGGAAGATTTGAGAGGCATGACGGAATTGAGAGGAATTTGAATATCCTGAGGATCGGCCATGAGTATAAATCGCTGCTGGATTCGTGGAAAGAGCTGAATGCAGGGGTTGATTACCTCCTTCTTGACGGCAGTATTTATACGGTGCTGAAGAGAATTAAGGACAACGAAACATTAATGGCTCTCTACAATGAGTTGAAGGATTCTGGAAGGTTCGTCGGGATGGTGGAGGACTCAGCGTCTGTCGGTATCGCCAGAGGGCTGGGAAAAGACATGACTAACATTGCGCTCTTCGACATGGTTCTTGATGAAAACGAGTTCATAGTGCAGGAGAGGGAGGGGATTAACATCATTTATCTTAAACTCCCGTCAAAGAAGTTGAGCTACACCCATTCCAGAAAGAGTAACCCTCTGACAGTCCGGTGGGAATTCTCGTATCCGGAATTCGTCCATGACCTTGAGAACCTTGTCGCAATCTGGAGCAGGGAGGATGATTTGCTTCATCCACAGCTCTACCCTCTGCGGATTGCCGACTATCTCACGAGAAGGGTGAAGGTGGGGGGAATTCTTGAGAGATTCGTTAGAGAGAATGAACTTGAGCCGAGGCACAGGGAGAGGAGAGAGGGCTAATTGCTGAATCCGTTCTGCTCATTGGGGAGAGGGATCCAATCCTCAATTCAGACTATTCTGTTGTGCTGAATAAACCGTAATTGGGTTATCTAACTTTTACCTATTTCTGTCGAAGTGCTCATAACCCATCTCTCTTATCCTGAACTCCCTACTACCTCTTGTTGCTCTGATTCCCCCGGATCTGGTTGTCTTCCCGATTATTTTTGCATTGAGTGAATCCTTAATCCTGAAAAAGGTCTTCTCAGGCACGGTGAATAGCAACTGATAATCTCCTCCGCTGTAGAGTGCGTGATTAACGACATTACCAGGGGCAAATCTTGAGAGTGGAATTTTATCTATATCTATTTCCATCCCAACTCTGCTTTGTTTTGCTATACTGTAAAGGCTTACTGCAAGGCTGTCGCTGATATCTGTCATTGAAGTCGCATATTCTGCCAGGAATATCCCCTCGTTTATCCTAGGCTCGGGCTCAAGGGCTGCCTTCAGCAGAGAGCTGCCTGGCTTGATGCCCTTCCTGAGGAGTTCAAAACATGCCCCGGCGGTGCCGAGTTCTCCTGTTACCGCGATTATATCGCCTGGTACTGCTCCGGAACGCAGAACCGGTTTCTTTGCTGTTCCCACCGCACAGCCGGTAAGGGTTAATTCTTTCATCTCCTTGGTGTCGCCGCCAGCCAGATTGATTCCGAATTTCCTGCACTGACTGTCTGCAGCTTTAATTAACTGCATGAATTCACTGAATTCCTTATCAGGGCCGCCGTAAGACAGCAGAAAAGCAAGGGGTTTTGCACCCATGGCAGCGAGGTCGCTCAGATTGACTGTGACTATGAATTTCCCAATCTGTTTGGGGGTCATCCCGGGGGGTATATGGGTTGGCCCATGAATTGTATCTGTTGAGAGGATCAGTGATTCGTGTCCTAATTTAATACAGGCTGCGTCATCGCCAATGTCCAGAATTTTGCCCATCTTCCCGATTATTCCTCTCTCTCCAAGGTCTGATAGTTTCATGTCTATTAATTCTACTCTTCTAATTATTAAATCGGATAATGGAATTTGATACAGGGGATATAAAGAAGAGGGCAAAAAAGGACTATTCCGGGGGGAGGGGAAAGCCCCATCCCGTGCAGGAGGCATTACAGGAGATAAGGAGGGTTTTTCTAAGGCTCGGCTTTGATGAGGTCGAGAATCACATCTTTATTCCAGAAGAGGAGGTGTATAAGCAGTACGGTCCTGAGGCTCCCATAATCCTTGACCGTTGCTATTATCTTGCAGGGCTTCCAAGGCCTGATATCGGTCTGAGCGACAGGAAGGCTGCAGAGATTAAGAAAATTGCAAGGATTGACATACAAAAATTCAAAGGAATTCTCCGCAACTACAGGGAGGGTTCTGTGGAGGGTGATGATTTATTTGAGGAGATGGTCAATGTTCTCGGAATTGAGGATGATGAAGCAGTGAGGATTATTGGGCTCTTTCCCGAATTCAAAGCTCTCACCCCTGTTGCAGAAAAAACAACACTACGCTCACATATGACTGCGTCATGGTTCTCAACATTGAGAGAGATAAAGGGCAAGGCGGAGCTACCTCTAAGGCTTTTCTCCGTAGGACTGAGGTTCAGAAGAGAGCAGAGGGTTGACGCTCATCACCTGAGGGCGCACTACGGTGCCTCCTGTGTCATCATGGACCCCGACATTAGTCTTGATACAGGTAAAAGGGTATCAGAGAGAATTCTCAATGAGATGGGATTCGGAGGTATAAGATTCGTCAGGAAGAAGGCGACCTCGAATTACTACGCCCCGGGAACGGAGCTTGAAATCTTTTCAGGGGATATTGAGATTGCCGACTGTGGGATGTACTCCCCCATAGCGTTGTCAAACTATGGCATAGAGTACCCGGTATTCAACATCGGTCTCGGCGTTGAGAGAATTCTGCTCATCAGGACCGGGACAGACGACATCAGGGAAATCCTGTACCCGCAGTTCTATCGTGGGCTTGATTTATCTGACGAGGAGATTGCAAAGGGGATTGGAATTGATAAAATCCCGGAAACAGACGATGGAAAAGAGCTGGCTGAGTTGATAAAGAAGGCTGCCGAGAAGCATAGAGACAAGAATTCCCCCTGTGAATTCCCTGCCTATGAGGGAAAATTTCTCGGAAGGAACCTAAAGGTGAATCTGGTTGAGAGGGAGGAAAACACGAAACTTCTTGGTCCTGCCGCCCTGAATGAGATATATGTTTATAAGGGAGGGGTATATGGGATCCCTCGGAACCCGGAGAAGCTTTCCGCCACTCTTGTTGAGATAAAGAAGAGAGGAGTAAAATCTGAACCCACCTACATCGGAGCTATATCTAACTACTTCGCTGCGGAGATTGAGCATCTGGGTAAAAAAGGGGAGAGGAGTGGCTTTCTCCAGATAAAGATGGCCAGGTCTCCTGCCGATATCAATATCAGGATCAGCGAGAGGGTAAGGGAGTTCATAAGCTCAAAACAAAGGAGTATATCAATAAAAGGCCCAATATTCATGGCTGTGAGATGGAGTTTACAATAACCTGAAATCTTTGAATTTTATGGATAGATATTTAATAAATTATGCCTTTTTTGGTGCTATAAATG
>WALD01000048.1 GCA_015523055.1 Candidatus Altarchaeota archaeon | reverse complement strand
GAATTATAATAGATCCCTATTGCGGCAGTGGAACAACATTGGTAGCCGCGAAAATTTTAGGGTACGACTATATAGGGATTGATATCTCAGAAGAATATATTAAATATGCTGAAAAACGACTACAAAACTATGAAAAAGAAATTCAATCGGCAAAAGAGGAATTGGCTAAACATAAGGTGACAAAAACCTTCAAAGAAAGGAAATCGCTAGGAGAATTTGTAGGAAGACATAGAAGTGGTGTCGTTATTGAAAAGAAACACAAAGTAGTTCCATTGTCCACATTTTGTGCTGTGGAATAAAGTCATAAAGATTAAACTGCTGTGTTTAACAATTCAGCTTAGCAGTTATTATCTGGCATCCCAGCCAAAAATATATTCTTTCCCCCCTCTCCAATCACCTGCTTATCTACAGAGATTCATCCGCGACAAGCCTCCTGTACAGATGGTGCAGCTTCCTTGTGAATTCACCCGGGGCTCCACTGCCCAGAACATTACCATCAATCTCCACCACAGGGATTAACTCCATGGTAGAATTCGTCAGGAAGCACTCCTCAAAGAATTTAATCTCGTGGGGCAGAATTCGCCTCTTCTCCACCTCAATTCCTCTCTTTCCAGCAATCTCTATCAGGGTGTCCCTTGTTATTCCTGCGAGAATTTTAGAGTCCGGGGTAACAAGCCTCCCCTTCGAGACAAAAAATATGTTGGATGTGGAGGCCTCTGCTATGCTTCCATCAGGATTCGTAAGGAGTATGTCATCAACTCCCTTTCTCTTTGCCTCAAGCCTTGCCATCAGATAGGGAAGGAAGTTTAGTGATTTAACGCTCGAGAACAGGGGATGTGGTTTCAGGGTATCTGAGGTTGCAACCTTTATCCCCTTTTCATAGACGGAGGACGCCTGGGAGAATTCTGTTGCAAAAACCACAAGGGAATTCTTAACATCACTGGAGAACTTCAGCCGCGGCTCTCCTTTACCATAGGTCACAGTAACCCGCACATAAGCATCACTCAATCCATTTTCTTTCAGGGTTTTCCGGACTGCATTCTTAATCTCACTCCCACTGACACCCCTGTCAATCCTTATCTCCTTTGCAGAATCAAGGAGTCTTTTTATATGTTCGTCCAGCCTGAACACCGCTCCGTTATATGCTCGCATGCTTTCAAACAGGCCGTATCCGTACAGAAAGCCGTAGTCAAATACCGAAATCTTTGCATCCTCTTCGTCAAAAAATTTTCCATTAACATAGACCTTCATATGCTTATCACCCCCTTTCTGAAAGGAATTTTAAAGCCATAAACCCTTGCGAAGCAAGATTTTTAATGTTTTAATTCTTCAAAATTCACCAAAGGCGAATTTCAAATCGATGAATTCAATAATCTACTCAGGGGTTGAATCCCCATCCTTATATCTCTTCTTCGGAGACCTCTCTTTCACAATATTTACACCTTAGAATCAGCGGATCCTTCTGCATTACATGAAAGACCGACTTTACCGGCTCCCTCTCTTTATTCGTGATGCACGAAGGATTTGGGCATCTGACTATGCCAATAATCTCTTCAGGCAATGAAACGGGCATCTTTCTCACAACCTTGTAGTTGTTTATCCAGTTTATCGTCGCGTGGGGGGCGATTATCGCAATCTTATTCATCTCCTTCGGGTCAAGATCCCTGTTTTCCACCTTGACGATGTCTTTCCTGCCCATTTCCCTGCTGGGGATGTTCATTGCAAGGGTGACAGAATCTGGAAAGTCATTGCTTATCCCAAGGATACCCAGAACCTCCGTCGCCTTACCATGCTTTATATGGTCTATTGCTATCCCTTTTTTTATAAGCTTTATTTTCAGTGTTTTCTTCTCTTTGTTCATCCTAAAAATTCACCCCCATCACCAGACAAAGCAGAGCCATTCTGACCGGGATTCCGTTTCTCGACTGCTCAAAGTAACGGGCGAATTTCGTGCTATCAACCTCCGGGGCAATCTCTCCGACTCTTGGGAGGGGGTGCATGATTATAGCCGACTTCTTCAAATTCTTTGTAGTTTCCATATCTATCACATAAGCCCCCCTCACCCTTTCGAACTCCTGCATATCCGGGAATCTCTCCTTCTGGATTCTCGTAGCATAGATTACATCTGAATCCCCCAGTTCCATCTTACTGGTTTCTTTGACTGGAATTCTGTTCTCCTCCAGATCCTTTATTATGTGTCTGGGCATTCTCAATTCCTGAGGCGAGATGAAATTCAGTCCAACATCGTAGTTGACTATGGCGTTGGTTAGCGAATGCACCGTTCTCCCATACTTGAGGTCCCCCACAATCGTAATGTCAAGACCATCAATCTTTCCGAATTCCTTTTTTATCGTATAGAGATCAAGCAATGTTTGGGTCGGGTGCTGGTTTGCTCCATCCCCTCCATTGATGAGGGGAATACTGACATATTCAGATGCCATTCTTGCGGAGCCTTCTACAGGATGCCTTATTACGACCACATCAGCATAGCCCTCTACTACTCTTATGGTATCCGCGATCGTTTCGCCTTTTGCCTCCGAGCTTATCTCAGAGAAAGGGAAACCTGTAGTCTTTCCTCCAAGCCGCTTCATCGCGGTCTCGAAGGACATTCTGGTTCTGGTTGAGGGCTCAAAGAAGAGGTTTGCAAGAATCTTACCCTGCATCAAAGAAAAGGCTCTGCCGGAGTTTAGTTTCTTCTCCATCTCGGCAGATTTTCTCAAAACAAAATCAATCTCCTCGCGGGAGAAATCTTTGATCGAGATGATATGCTCTTTAGACCATCTCATTTGATTGATTATTAAGAAT
>WALD01000047.1 GCA_015523055.1 Candidatus Altarchaeota archaeon | reverse complement strand
CCGAGAAACTGGTGAAGAGGCTGACCAGTTTGATCTCCACCAGAAGGATGGAGATTTCGGGGGGATCAAGAGATGTCTCTGATAGTTAACCAAAGAATCTCCTTATATTCAATAGCCATCACTGGAAGAATCTCTTTACATACTTCTCTGGCATCTCTGTTGTAATGAATTCAAAGTCCTTCGGAAAGCACTTTCGATAATTCTTCCAGTTGAATCTCTCGTCCATGAGGACTATCACTCCTTTATCTGTTTCAGATCTTATACATCTCCCTGCGGCCTGTAGGGCCCTGTTCATGGCAGGGTATATGTATCCATAGTCCCAGCCCCTCTCAAATCTGAAGTCATAGTAATCTATCAATGACTTTATCTCAAGAGTTGGGGTCTCCAGCGGCAAACCTACAACAATCACAGCATCCAGCAGATTGTCCGCATAATCCAACCCCTCTGAGAGGGAGCCTGCCTGAACTCCAAGAAGAATTCCCCCGCCTTTCCCGGCCAGATTCATTAGGTGATTGTAGAGCTGAATTCTGTCGTCCTTCTTCATCTCCTGCCTCTCGATCAGGATGGATTTCGCGATCCCCTCCATCTTCTCCCTGACCGAATTCATGACCTGATATGAGGGAAAGAAGACTGCCAGATTGCCGGGAACCTCTGCCGCTATTTCAGAGATGATTTTTGCATACCTCCCATACATGTAGTCCGACCTCTCGGAGAATTTTGTTGTAACACCTGGCACAAGGAGGAGAAGCCGGTTCTCTTTTGGGAATGGAGACCGGTATTCCCTTAGTTCCGTTCTTTCAGGTTCAAGTCCAAGGACATCCATGTACATCTCAACCGGTATGAGGGTCCCGCTCATAAGGACGGAGGCATAAACCCCCTTGAAGATATCCCTACTCGAAAGAGATGGATCAAGGCAGCTTCTGGAAAGAACCGTAACCATTTCCTTCCTTAGAATTCTTGCATAACCCCTTTCATCCTTCGCCCAGCTCCTCAGGAACCGTCCTATTGCCTTTGAATAGGAGCGATGCCTGTTTGGGATATTGAGAACCTCCTCACCGAGATCGTTGACGCTCTCTACAAACCCTTCGTAATCCATTCCTATCCTGTTGGTAAGGGCATTGATGAATTCCTCCCGCTCCACCAGTCTCTCGTCGAATTTCGCCATCCCTCTGCTCAGTTCTTTTAGAATTCCTGCAATGTCCCGGAAATCGTCGGCAAGGGTTTCAAAGCCGAGGAAATTTGCTTCTCTAACCGCCCTTTCGAGGCTGAATTCCGTCAGGTTATTGCTGAGTAGATTTCTCACCCTGCCGGGGAGATTATGGGCCTCATCAACTATCAGTATAAGGTTATCAAGAGACTTATTCATCCTTGCAAGAAACGCCTTCCTGACTCCGGGAGAGAAGATGTGAAGGTAATCACAGACAATAATGTTGGCTTCTTTCCCAACCTCAGTGGAGATTTCGTAGGGGCACAGTTCCTTATCCAAGCAGAGCTTTGCAACCTTTTCGGCATGCATTGGCTCTTTTTTTATCATGGCAATAACCTGCTTTGCCTTCTCCGACAGCCTGCCCTTCCTTACATTGTTGTAGTATCTACATCTTTCGTCCCTCTTCATAGCCCTGCAGAATTCGTTAAATTCCCTGCTGTCCAGATTCCTGACCTTATGGGGGCATGTCCACTGCTTCCCGATTATGTCAACAGCAACGAAGCCGGTCCTGAATCTCCTCTGTATCCTCTTTAGTGTATCAATGACTATCGTATGCTGCGTATGCTTTGGGGTGAGGAAGAAGACGGTCTTGTTGTTCTCCAGCGAGAATTCCAGTGCCGGGGAGATTACTGCTGCGGTTTTTCCCAGCCCGGTGGGGGCGTGGGCCATCAGATGCTTCCCCTTCTGCAGGGAATTCTCTACATTGAGCATGAATTCCCTCTGTCCGTCTCTAATCTCTTCAAATGGAAACAGCGACATGAATTGATTTTGGACTTAGATGTGATAAATTGAAAGAGAATCCATGAAGAGAGTCATGAAAAAGCAGATATTAAGGTAGGTTAAATAAATAATAATAGGATGGTTCTGAGGGACAGGTTCACGGGTAAAATCTCTGCGGAGGCTATGGTGTTCATGAACTCTTTGAGAGTGGATAGGGAGATGATTCTGGAGGACATCTGGCTGAATCAGGCCCATGTTCTTATGCTGGATAAGCAGGGAATTCTCTCCAGAGAAGATGTCGGGAATATTCTCTCGGCCCTTGATGACCTGATGGCAGAGGCAATGCGGGGCGACTTCCATTTGAGGGAGGAGCTGGAAGATGTCCATATGAATGTTGAAAACTATGTGACGGAAAGGGTCGGGGATGCAGGGGGTAAGATGCATACTGCCCGCTCCAGAAATGATCAGGTAGTGACAGATATAAAGATGAAACTCCGGGAGGAAATTCTCAAAATAGTGGAACGCCTGATAGTCCTGGACAGAACCCTCTTAGATCTGGCGGAAAATTCTAAATCCAGGGTCATGCCCGGTTATACCCATCTTCAACATGCGCAACCAATCACTCTTGGATTCTGGGCCTCCTCATATGCCGGGATGTTCCTCAGGGACATCGAAAGGCTCTTCGATTCCTATTCCCTGGTGAATTCATCTCCTCTTGGCGCCTGTGCATTGGCAGGAACCTCCTTCCCGATAGACAGGAAATTTACCGCAAGGTTGCTGGGTTTTGACTCCCTGCAGGAGAATGCCCTTGATGCAGTAAGTTCAAGGGACTTCATTCTTGAATCTCTCTCATCCCTTGCGATACTCATATCCAATCTCTCAAGGCTCTCTGAGGAGCTGGTCCTCTGGAGCACCCGGGAATTCTCTCTGCTCGAGATGCCTGATGAATTCTCAGCCGGAAGCTCGATAATGCCGCAGAAGAAGAACCCGGATCTTGCTGAGCTAATCAGAGGCTCGACAGGAAGAATCTATGGAAATCTCATCCAGGGTCTGACTGCAGTGAAAGGACTACCCTCCGGCTACAACAGGGATTTGCAGGAGGACAGATCCCTTCTCTGGGACTCCTTCAGGGTAGTGAATTCATCGGTCGAGATTATGAACGGAATTCTCAACAGGGTTAAATGGAATGAACCAAGGATGCTTGCTCTGGTGGAGGAGGATTTTTCCTGCGCAACAGAACTTGCCAATTTTCTTGTAATGAAGGAGGGGCTGGCATTCAGAAAGGCACACTCTGTAACAGGCAGGGTAGTCAAGGAGTTAGTTAGCAGGGGGAAGAATTTTAAGGATATTGATTCCGTAAAAGATATACTGAAAAAAGAAGGGGCGGAACTATCCGGGAAAGAGCTGAAGACACTTCTGAATCCCCGGAAAGCGGTCAGCGCCTCCAGGAGCCTTGGCAGCACATCTCCGGCTGAGGTTGGAAGGGTCGCAAAATCCATGAAGGCGGAGTTAGCTGCAAAGGAGAAATTCCTGAAGGAAAAGAGAGAGGGGATAGACTCTGCAAGAAAGATGACCGAAAAACTGGTCAGAGAGATTGTCTGATGGCATTTGTAACCCATCTTGACACTTTGATATCTAGTGCCCTTACAGTGCGAGATACTTTTTGGAGTATCTGAAGAGTGAAAGCAGATAATAGTCTACTTCCCCTCAATCATCCTGTCTATCCTCCCGCCGGGTTTCATCATCGGAAGGACGTGTTCATCTGTATCAACAGTTATATCAACTACAAACGGAAGATCTGACTTTACTGCTTCTACCAGTGCCTCATGTATCTCCGAGGGTTTCTTCACGGCCACACCCTTTGCAGAGTAGGACTCGGCAAGCTTTACGAAGTCCGGGACCTCACCCAGATAAGTGTGAGACCTCCTCTTTTCATAGAAAAGGTCCTGCCACTGCATAACCATTCCAAGGTATCGATTATTCAGCAGGACGACTGCGACGGGTATGTCCTCTTCTACACAGGTGGCCATCTCCTGCCCTGTCATCTGAAAGCTTCCCTCGCTTCCGATGTCTATGACCTTCTGGTCGGGCATTGCGACCTTCGCTCCGATTGCATAGGGGAATCCTGAGCCCATTGTTCCCAGGCCTCCGGAGGATATGAAGTGTCTTGGGTTCTTTATGTTGAGGTAGTGGGCAGCCCACATCTGGCACTGTCCAACCTCAGTTGTGATAATTGTCTTGCTGTCAATAATCCTGTTGACCTCCTTCATTACCCTTTGCTGTTTAATAGGGATATCATCATAATCATAGATGGGAGCGAATTCACGCTTGAACCTCTGGATCTTCTTGTTCCATTCAGTGTTCTTCTTCTGTTTGAATTTTTTGATAATCTTCAGAAGGTTCTGAAGGACGAGCTTTGCATCTCCCACCACAGGAATATCAATCTCAACATTCTTTCCGATCTCAGAGGGATCGATATCTATCTGGATCTTCTTTGCCCCTGATGCAAAGGTCTCTATCTTCCCGGTAATTCTGTCGGAGAATCTTACCCCTATGGCTAAAAGAACGTCGCACTCAGTCACCGCCACATTTGCAGCCTTTCTGCCGTGCATTCCCAGCATTCCCAGGGAGAGTGGATGGTCCTCTGGGAAACTGCCCTTGCCCATCAGTGTCGTGGTGACCGGGATATTCAAGGACTCAGCCAGTTGTATTAACTCCCTGCTTGCGTTTGAGAGTATTGTGCCGCCCCCTGCAATAATTACGGGTCTTTCGGTGTTCATAAGTGTGCTGGCGATATCCTTCAATTGTTTTGTATGGCCACCGCTCTTCATTACCTTATAGCCCGGGATGTCCACATCCCCCGGATAGGAGAACCTCTTCTTCATCTCCTTCTGCTGGACGTCCTTTGGTAGATCAATCAGAACAGGACCAGGTCTTCTTGTTGATGCGATCTTAAAGGCGGCTTTTATCGTATAGGGTATATCCTCAGGGTCGGTTATCTGGAAGTTGTGCTTCGTTATCGGCATCGTTATGCCAAGGATGTCGGATTCCTGAAATGCATCATTTCCTATGAGGTCAACAGGAACCTGCCCGGTGAATGCTATAATGGGTGTAGAGTCCATGTGTGCATCGGCTATCCCTGTAACAAGGTTGGTAGCACCGGGTCCAGAGGTCGCCATGCAGACTCCAACCTTCCCCGACACCCTTGCATACCCCTCAGCTGCATGAGCTGCGCACTGCTCATGTCGCATGAGAATATGCCGGGGACCGTGCTCATAGAGGACATCATATACCTCCATTATCGCCCCACCAAGAATCCCGAAGATGTATTCAACACCCTCTTCCTCCAGAGACCTCACAATAGCATTTGATCCTTTCATTCTTATTCAAATATATTTGGAATAGGTTTATATATGCT
>WALD01000046.1 GCA_015523055.1 Candidatus Altarchaeota archaeon | reverse complement strand
CTTGTAGGTCTTTGCTATGAAGGGGTTCGCACCCTTGTCTGAGGCCATCATTGGTCCAGTTTCAATGGAGGTCATGCCCGCCTCCAGCATCTTTGAGAATGCGTATTCGTTGAGTATCTTTGCAAGCCCCTTGCCCTGGAATTCCTTAAAGACATCGTCATACAGAACCATGAAACTCGAGGCTCCCCGGTGGGGTATGTACCCATAGTTGTACTGCCGATAGGCAATCTTCGTACCGTCCAGCTTGTAGATCTTGTCTGTAAAGTAAGCTGCGTTTGTTTCCATTGCCGCAGGTTGCTTCACACTCTCGTATATGAACTCCTGTCCTGCAAGCGCGCCTTGCTTTACCCTTATTATCCACCGGGTGACCGTATCTGTTTTTTCTAGGGTCTTGACAATCTCGAAGGATGGATATTCTATTTCACTTCCTCCCGAGGTGCACGGATTTGGTGGCTTTTCACCCCGTTCCCCCCCAGAGCCGGGGTTGCCAAGGTCGCAGGCAGAGCCTCCGCCGGGAGGGGCCCCTGTGATTGCCATCGCATAGATACCCATTAGCCCAAGCATGTCATTTATAATGGCCAGCTTCATGGCTATTGGATCTGATTTGTGCTCTGCCTCCAGCTCTATGAGCTGTTCGGTAATGAACTTCTCCTGAATAAGGGCTTTGCACTCCTCTGTTCCTGAAACATATACATCCTTATCTCTGGAGGAGAGTTTCATCTCCTCTGTTGAGGTGCCTGAGAAAAGGAGGAAGGCACCTGATTCAAATATCTTTATTTCATCACTTCCGGTGGTGTGGCTTGCTACTCCGGGGTCCTGAAGATTCTCAAGCTCAAGCTGGGGCCCCTTGTCAATCCTCAATTCTACCTCTTTCCCTTTCGGGAGATAGACATAGGCGAAATAGCCCCACTTGCCGGTCTCCTTGAACTGGACGGGATAGGAGCAGTACTCTATGAGGGTATCTCCCTCAGAGGGTCCGGGGGCTATGTCAAGTTCCCTGCAATATTCCTGAGCCAGAACCATCTGGGCAGGGGAGAGGGTCAGGACTACATAGACCGAGAACAGAACCATTGCCTTTTTTAGATTTATCTTCTTCATTTTTTCCCGATTTTAAGGTTTATCGTCACCCTTCCTGTATCAAGATTTCTTGTCTCGGATGTTTCTATGTTAACCTCCCTCTCCCCACAGATGCAATTTCCCCTTCTCTCTTTAAATTCTATGCTTACAAAGTGGGGCGTTCTGATTTTTGTATCGTTTATTGTATCACCGATGCAGTTCATTGTTGGAGAGTAGAGTTCCTTTATTCCGAGATAATTGCCCTCTGAGTCCCAGTCGTTGTAGACGATGTAGCAATGGTTCTCTTGCAGTTTAGTCTTGAGGTTGTAGCTGCCGTATTCCTGCAACGCTTTTCTGACGCCCTGGATGAAGTCCATTTTGAGGGATACTGTTTCGGGGTTTCCCCTGATGAGGGTAAGATTGAATCTGGAGTCAATCCCTTCACCGGTGGTTTCATTCCCTGACGAATTTATCCAGACATAGGCAAGAACTGTCAGAACGATGAATAGGCTTAAAGGAAGAATTTTCTTCCATGGAATCTGAATGGAGGAGGAATACCCCCCCTCCGACCGGGCCTTATCCACCATGCTGGGGTCCAGGTTTTGTGCCCTGAGGCTCATTCTCAAGAGCTCCGGGTCCTCACCCTTCTCAAGTTCCTGTTTTATCCAGGTTTTTATCCTGTCAGACATTTTAGTTATACCAGCAGCCGGCATCAAATAGCTTCTTCAGCTGCTCTTTGGTTACCCTGAATTTGACCCTCCTGCCTGAGACAGAAACAACCTCTCCGGAAACCTCTGTGGCTCCGCACTTGAGTTCCATGGTTCCGGTGGTTGCGTCCCCATACTTTTCTGCAAGCTCTATCTCTATGTACTTCTCTACCGTCGGCCCTACACCCCAGTCGCATTTGTGGCCTGTCTTTTTTCCTGCCTTGCAGGGGTCGCAGTCGCAGGATGATGCAACCCTATAGTCCTTGCATTTGCCTATCTTTGATTCAAAGGTATCGCATTTTGTGCATGAGACACCTAATAATCCAGAGGGGGCTATCTGGCATGGTCCCTCAACCTGGCAGGGGTTTCTCATACATACAGGGCAGACGCCGCCTACCACCCCCCATACCCGTGTGGGATAGTCAGCACATTCTTTGATCCCCTCTTTCTCACACATCTTGCAGTCATTATTGCCGTCATCCCACCAGCAGTTTCCCTTGGTTTCTTCGGTTTCGCATGTTGCCCTGTCCGGAAAGTCGCAGGGTCCCCCGTATTGGAACTCTACACTTGCACCGCACCAGCTGAGTCTTGCAGTATGCGGCCCGGTCTGTTTCAGAGGGATCTTCCATGAGGAGCATGTTACGGTCTGGGGTCTGGTCGGGGTTACTGTAATCTCCGGGTTGCCCTCTGTGCAACTGTCGGAATAATCTGCAAATGAAAGTTCTCCATTCTTCCTGACCTCCCACAGGACACTGTCTGTGCAGGGGGTTCCTGTCCTCTGAAGGGTTACCTGAAGGGAGGGTATTTTACAAACTTCCTCGGATTCAGGGACAGGGACATAGACCATGAGAAGTATTACAAGGGCCAGTATCAAATGCTTGGTTTTCATCTTTTGGTTTTAACAATTTGCGGTGTATCCGTAATCGGAAAGCTGTGAGATGCCCCCTGCTCCGCTCCCTCCCCCGCCAATCTGTGGTCCTGCGAAGAGGGCGACTATCAGGGAGGCAATACCAATTATCACGAGAGCGATGATAATGTAGAGTATGCATTTCTTTGCAGTATCCCTTGATTCAGGATCATCGGCTGTAAGAAACCTGATGCCGCAGATAGCAAAAAGTGTTACAGCAATTGCAACGGCTATATAAGAGAACATTGAAACGGTTTCCATTACAAGGGATTTTACCCCACACACATTCAGGCAATTATCTATGCAGGAGGTTTTGGCTTCAGCAGGAGTAACGGAGTAGCAGTAGTTACCGCAGCAGGTATCGCAATCTGTTCCGGCAGGATTAAGGCCACAGGAGGACATTCCCCCGCAGAGTCCCCCGCAGGTTTCCTGGCAGTTGCCTTCTTCGGTGCCGTTGGTATGGAGGACCTTGATGCTGCCGTCTGGCCCTGGGCACTTGCAGAAACAACTGACTATCTTTATATTTGCACCTGCCGTGGGGAACAGAATCAAGAGAAGCACAAGTAGGATGAGAATCCTCATATTATTAAGAATTACTCCTTGGGGATATAAGTATTACATTCCGAATTTTCTCACTCTATGGTTATAGTCATCAAGAATTCTAATCAGGTCCCCTCGTTGGAATTCCTGCCACAGTTTATCAAGAAAGTAGATTTCAGAATAAGCAGATTGCCATAGAAGGAAGTTACTAAGTCTTGATTCCGATGTTCTTATTATTATATCCGGATAGTTCTTTACCCAGAGATTCTTTCTTATATTTTCCTCAGTCGGTTTTTCGCCACTCTCCATGAGAT
>WALD01000045.1 GCA_015523055.1 Candidatus Altarchaeota archaeon | reverse complement strand
GGTATCAATAGGGAACAAAAAAGTTCCGGCAGATTTTGTAGTCCTATCAGCCGGGGTGAGGGCAGATGTTGAATTGGCAGAGGAAATTGGATGCAGGGTTGGAAGGGTTGGAATTGAGATTGATAAGTATTGTAGAACCTCCCTCAAGGATGTCTATGCCTGTGGTGATTGCACCCAGTCTTTATCTTTTATTACCAAAAAACCAGTTCCTTCTCAACTTGTGAATACAGCCGTAATTGAGGGTAAAATTGCCGGAATAAATGCCGCCGGGAAAAAGTCAGAATTTCCAAGAATAATCAATCCCTCGGTGACTGTGTCCTTTGATTCTGCTGTGGGGCGGGTGGGATTAACGCTTAAACAGGCAAGAAACGAAGGAATCAGGGTTGTCACAGGATATGGAAAATCTCTAAACAGATATCCTTCTCAGAGGGAGGCAGAATTTGTGGAGAACAGGCTTGTCTTTGAAAAGAAAAGCATGAGATTAATTGGTGCCCAGATTTTTGGGGGTAAAACGGGGATAGATGAGAGGATAGACCTTCTTTCCCTGGCAATCCATCAGAGGGTAAAAATAGAAGACCTCTGCCATTTTAGTCATTGTGCCAATCCAGAGTTATCCCCTCTGCCGTTTACAGAACCGATTGTTCTGGCTGCAGAGGATGCATTGAATAAGATTTAGAATGAATGAAATGTCAAAGATCGTAAGGACGGTTGCATGTGTGTTAATAATCCCTGGGATAGTGTTTGGTTTATATGTAATCCTGCATGGTCATCTAACCCCTGGGGGAGGCTTCCAGGGAGGGGCGGTTATAGCTACCATCCCGGCTCTTTTTATCATAGCATACGGTGAAAAAAGCAGGAGGATATTGAACAGGGATATCCCGTCCTTAGTAGAGAGTCTGGCTTTACTCACTTTTATCTCTCTGGCCTTTTTAGGCCTCTCTGCAACATTCTTCCGGAACTTTTTAGTCAATGGAGGGTTTATCTTCGGAAAAGCGATCAGGTTTGGAATTAACCCCGGGTATCTCAACACAGGGGGTTTAATTCCTTTGCTAAATCTTGTAGTGGGTCTGGAGGTCTCAGCTGCTTTATCCCTGATAATACTTATAATGTATTTTGGCTCAAAAAAGGAGGTGCTGAAAGATGCTAAATAATCTGCCCTTCATCGTGGTTGTAATCCTCATGGCTCTTGGGTTGTATGCCCTTCTGTTTAAGAGGAATCTGATCAAGATAGTGATGGGAATCCATGTTCTTGGCTCTGGAGTGGATCTTTTCCTGATTGAATTGGGCTACAGGACAGGAGGCATCGCCCCCATATTTACAATGGCACCAAGATTGGAAATGGTTCTGCCAACGCCGCAGGCTCTAACTCTGACCAGTATCGTAATCAATCTGGCAGTAGTGGCTCTAATGCTGTCTTTCATCATACTTATCTATCAACATTATGGGAGTATTGACTCTAAAAAAAGGAGGTTGAAGGGATGATATTACTTGAACATGTACCCCTCTTATTAATAGCAATTCCCTTGCTAACAGCATTTGCCACACCCGTTCTGGGAAAAGTGAATTCTTTCCTTAGAAATTTTTGGATAATAACTGCCCTGATATCCACTGAATTAATGGGTATCTGGCTAGGTCATGATGTTCTAAAAAATGGAATTCGTGTGTACACCCTCGGGGCTAAGCTTCCAGGGCTAACCTCCCCCGTTGGATTCCCAATTCGAATTATTCTGGAGGTGGATGCCATGAATGCCTTTATCGCCATGATAGTCATTAGTATTGCTTTAATCAGCTTTATCTACTGCATGAGGTTTATGGAATGGTCCAGAAACCTGGATAAATTTTATACCCTGCTCTTGCTGCTTCTTACTGGAATGATGGGTTTAACCCTGACCGGAGATTTCTTCAATATGTTCGTATTCTTTGAGATTGTATCAATTTCCTCTGCAGGTTTGATTGCCTTTTATGTTCACAGGGGTGAGGCATTAGAAGCGGCATTTAAATACATGGTTATATCATCAATAGGGGCTTTAATGGTTTTGTTTGCAGTGGGTCTTCTTTATGCACAATATAATCTGTTGAATATGGCAGCTATCGCAGATTCAATTCAAAATTCCTTTGTAGATAAAGTAGTAGTAGCTCTCTTGTTATCGGCATTTCTATTGAAGGCCGGTTCTGTTCCGGTACATATGTGGAAGCCAGATGTTTATGGAGAGGCCCCTGTTCCGGTGGTGGTATTGCTTATTACCTCCTCTCTTGTCTCCCTGTTTATCTTATTCAGGATAACCTTCACAGTTTTTGGCCTGATAATAGATACTGCCCTTCTGGGATGGATTCTGGCAGTCCTGGGAATTCTCTCCATATTCCTTGGAGTAACGATGGCATTAATCCAATCAAACCTGAAGAGATTGATAGGTTATTCTGCAATTGCCGAGATAGGTTATGTACTCCTTGGGCTTGGTTCTGGATTAATTGGATTTCCCTCTCTTTCAGAATTTGGGGTTAAGGCAATATCTGGGGGAATATTCCACATCATGAATGATGCATTAGATCTGAGTTTGTTATTCCTGGTTGTAGGCACTATAATACACATCACCGGGAAGAGAGATATGAATCAATTGGGTGGGCTCGCCCGCCACCAACCATCATTGGCTCTATTATTCCTCATTGGAATGTCTGCCATTTCTGGCCTGCCTCCGTTTAATGGATTTGCCTCCAAGCTGATGATATATGAGTCTGTTTATCGTTTCAATCCCTTCCTGACAATTGTGGGGGTTCTGGGCAGTATCGTGATGCTGGCTATTTTTGTAAAGGTATTCGTCGTCACATTCCTTGGAATTCCCCGCAGAAAGGATATCAAAGAGGTTCCAGAGTCTATGTTGGCTATGATGGGAATTCTGGCCTTATTTATAATCGTCATTGGTCTATTCCCCAATCTGTTTGTGGATAATCTCATCACCCCTGCCTGCCAGGCCTTGATTCATCCAGAAAAATATGTGGAGGCGGTCCTATGAGTCTTATGCTAATAACAGGGGTTGGGTTCTGGGACCCATTGGCGTTTCTGGCAGGATTTTTAATTCTGCTTCTGATATCATATATAATCCGGAGCATGGGGGAGGAGAGTTATGGGAAGGGAATTCAGCTTGAGGCATTCTTTTCCGGGGATATACCCCCCGGGAAGGGAATTCATGTTGGAAATCTATACTGGGGGTTCTCGGATGCTTTAAGGGGTTACTATAAAAAAGTAGTTGCTCTGCATACCGGGATAGTAAACGACTATGTAGCATGGTTTGTGGCTCTAATGGCGATAATCCTGATCTTAATCACATTGATTTAAAATGGTTACCAAGGCAAAAAAACTGAAGAGAATGATAAAATCCATATGGATATTCAACTGGTTTAATTCCTGTGGATTCATGGACTTAATCCCGGTAGTCGGTTCAAGGTGGGACATGGAGCGATTTGGAATGATCGTTACGGGAACGCCAAGACACGCAGATGTCCTGTTTATCGCAGGATACCAGACATCCAAATCCATAAAGAGGGCAAAGAGGATTTATGAGCAGATGCCGGAGCCAAGGGTAGTCATTGCGCTGGGGTCATGCAGCATGACCGGGGGAATGTACTGGGATTCATACAATACCATAAAAAGATTGAGTGACCATATCCCGGTAAATTTATATGTTCCGGGATGCCCACCGAGACCTGAGGCTGTTTTTGAGGCAGCTGAAAAGATTTTTCAGCATGTTCTGGAGATGAAGGATGAATGAGAAGGAATTGATTGGGGAACTAAAATCAGAATTTGGGATTGAAGGAGACATCCAGAGGGACAGAAGGATCTGGATAACGATCGAAAAGGAGAATCTATTGAAGGTCTGTACTTTCCTCCATAAGAAAAACTTTGAGCATCTATCTACGATCTCCGTAACCGACTGGCCAAAAAAAGGAACCTATGAACTTACCTACCACCTCTGGAGTTATCTGGATAAGATTTTTATCAGCATAAAGACCGAGATATCAAGGGATAAACCAGAGATTGAATCTCTTACGCAGATATGGAATGGCTCTGCACAGATTCATGAAAGGGAGCTGCATGAACTCTTTGGTGTAGTCTTTAATGGCAATCCCGATCTATCCCCTCTATTTCTGGAGGACTGGAATTCAGCTCCGCCATTCAGAAAGGATTTCAACTGGAGGGAATATGTGAGGGGGAAGTATTATGACAGGAAAAATGAACGAGAAAAACCCTACTTCGTATGAATTGTTGTTTGGTCCGGCCCATCCGGGATCAGGGAACTTTTCGGTCAGGCTGGAGGTAGAGGGGGAAACGGTAGTATCTGCCAGAGCAGACCCGGGGTACCTGCACAGGGGATTTGAAAAGCTGATGGAATATCGCAATCAGATGCAGAATTCCGTCCTCTCCGATAGAATTTGTGTCTTTGAGGCATTAAATTGGAATCTGATTCATGCAGAGGCGGTGGATGAATTAACCCAGGATGAGATTCCGGAAAAGGCCAGATACATACGGGTCTTAATGGCGGAATTGTCAAGAATCCAATCCCATCTTATCTGGTATGGTGGAATGTCTATGGGTCTGGGTTTCGATACAGGATTCAAGATAGCCTTTGGATACAGGGATTATATCCTGGATTTATTTGAGCTAATAACGGGGGGCAGGGTCTATCCTGCCGGTTATCTATGCCCCGGAGGTGTAAGAAGGGATCTCCCTGAGGGTGCTGAGAACAGGATAAGGAAGGTCATGATAAAGATGAGGGAAATGTTGCGAAAATCTGAGAATTTCGAGTCCACTACACTCTTACATAGAACCAGAGGTATCGGTACCCTTGAGTTGGGGGATGCCATCAGGCTGGGGGCGACCGGTTCCATAATAAGGGCATCCGGATTACCTACAGATGTCCGGAAGGATGATCCCTATGAGATCTATCCGGAATTGGATTTTGAGATTCCAATCCGGAAAGAGGGAGATGCTTATGCAAGATGCATACTCAGAAGACAGGAAATTGAAGAATCAATAAATATAATCCAGCAGGTTCTGGATAAAATGCCGCGGGAGAAATTAGCTCCAGTAAAGCCTAAATTAGCCAGTAAAATTCCAGAGGGGGAGGTTTATGTGAGAAATGAGGTTGCCCGGGGGGAAGCAGGGATATATATGCGGTCCATAGGGGAGGAAAGCCCTTATCGGTGCAAGATCAGGGGACCGTCTCTCCTGCATATGATTCCCGTCCTTGAGCATTTATTGGAAGGATCCCAGATTGCCGATGTCCCGGCAATATACTGGAGCCTGAATATATGTCCTGCCGACATGGATAGATAATTTAGGGTATGGTTTCCTATACAATAAAAAATGTTTGGAACAATCCATGAATTACTCAGGAATCTGTTTAAAAAGCCGATGACGGTTAGATTTCCCTTGGAGTCAATCCCCATTCCGGAGGGTTACCGGGGGGAGCATTCCTTTGAGATAGATAAATGTATGTCCTGTGGTTTATGCTCTAGGGTATGCCCTAACAGAGCGATAGAGCTGGTGGAGGTACAAAAGAAGGATAAAGAGAAATATCCGAAGACATACCCAAGAATAGACCTTGGAAAGTGCTGTTTCTGTGGCTTATGTGAGGATATATGTCCCACAGGTGCTTTAAAACTTACCAAGAATTTTTTCCTGTCCACCTTTGATTCTAAGAGCGTAATTAAGGAACCCATCAAAGATGAAAACCTTGCATGAAATACAGGCAATTTTGTCAACCCAGAAAGAGAAATCGAAAGATAGATACGGAATCAAAGAGATAGGTATCTTCGGCTCTTTTGTGAGGGGTGAACAGAAAGAGGGTAGCGATATAGATATTCTTGTTGAATTTGAGGAGGTGCCAGACCTTCTAAAGTTCATAGAACTGGAAAGGTACCTTGAAGAAATTTTGCAGATTAAGGTTGATCTTGTAAGAAAATCTGCAATAAGACCAGAGCCGAAAGAGATAATATTAAAGGAGATGGTGGCAGTATGAAAAATGATATGGATTAAGATTTTGTTGATTCCTGTAATAGGGATTTTAGGGATAATAATCGGACTGCTCTACTCAGGTATAGACCGAATTCTTACTGCAAGGATGCAGGACAGGGTCGGTCCCCCCTTGCTCCAACCATTCTTTGACATCAGAAAGCTGATGATAAAGGAGAATATAATCCCGGAGAATTCGGTAGAGTGGTTGTTTAATCTGATGCCAATATTGGCTCTGTCCTCCACGATTGTAGCCCTTTTTTATCTACCCCTTGGAGGGATTGAGCCTGTCCTGACAGGCCATGGGGACCTTATTCTAATACTCTACCTCCTGATTATTCCGGCATTGGCCCTGGTAATGGGCGGTTTTTCTTCCGGCTCCCCCTATGCATGGGTTGGAGCACAGAGGGAGATGGTCATGATGATGAGTTATGAATTTCCCCTGGCTATTACTGCTATTTCCATTGCATGGCTTCTTACTGTATCCGGTATAAGCGATCCGTTTTCTCTGGAGGCAATAAGCAACAACCCCGGATGGGATCTCGTGGGCCCTGTAGGGTTTATAGGTCTGACCCTCTTGTTTCTAATCTTATTGTTCGTTATGGCAGGGGAACTTGGGGGAATTCCTTTTGATCTTCCAGAAGCAAGCCAGGAAATTGCAGGAGGAATTTTAGCAGAATACTCCGGTAGAAATTTTGCTCTTTTCTATCTGGCAGATGCAGTAAAGGCTGTGGTTTTTGGTTCAATTATCATAACACTATTCTTCCCCTACGGATTGGGCTTATCAGGAACAGCGGGAATTTTGGCAGATGTGGCATTCTTTTTCGTTAAGCTCTTCCTGTTAATCTTTATAGGCTCTACCTTTGTCAGGGTAGCAGCATCCCGATTTAAAATTTCCCAGGTCGTTTATGCATACTGGGTCCCTGCGGTTTTGGTTTCCTTATCCGGGTTACTGCTGATAGGGATAGATACGTTAATGTAGGGGAATGACAGTGCAGGGGAATGATGGGTGTGTTGGTGCATGGAAATTTTTGATAGGTAGTCTCACGGTAATGAGGCGCTAATCCATGAATTTGCTGGGGGTATTATAGCCTGCCTTGTTCTGATGGAAGGGGGATATAAACAAAAATTTTTGGGGATTATATGCCTTCATGGTAGCGGTCTTTACCACTCTTATGGGAATATTATAATATCCCTCTTTACAAAGCTTCTCTAATTTATTGCTTTTAAATCCATTTAATTATTGCTATCGAAAATGAACGAAAGAATAATAAATGAAGGTATTTCAGGCGTTAGAAGAAAGGGGAGCGATGTTTTTAGGGAGGGACCCCATATGCTGCCCGGGGTTTCCCTGATGATTGCCGAAGGGGTTCTCAAGTCGATAAAAGATCTGGAGAAGCCGTTTGTGACCGTAGTAAACTCCTATACCAATCAGATTCCCGGCCATGCTCATCTTGATAGGCTGGGGGATATTCTGAGGAAAGAACTGGAAAAGCAGGGAGTGAATGTATGGTATGCGAATATCGGGGGTGCTGTTGGTGACGGCATTGCTATGGGACATTTTGGAATGAAGTATTCCCTGCCTTCAAGAGAACTCATTACTGATCAAATTGAAACTATTATAGGGGCTCATCCTCCCGATGCATGGATCGGATTAGGTAATTGCGATAAGATTGTTCCTGCAATGTATAATGCCATGGTAAGAATTAATATCCCTTCGTTGTACGTAAGTGGGGGTCCAATGCTTTCAGGATTAAACAATACGGATTTGATCTCTGTTTTTGAGGCTGTTGGTAGATACAGTGCTGGAAAGATAAGTAAAAAGGATCTGGAGGAATTAACTGAGCAGGCATGTCCAGGATATGGAAGTTGCGCCGGCATGTTTACAGCAAATTCAATGAATTGCCTGGGGGAGGTGCTGGGTTTTTCTTTACCAGGAAACGGGACAATACCTGCTACCCTCAGGGAAAGAGGTAAAAAGAGACAGTTTCAATTAAATCCCGAAAGGATTAAGCTTGTGAAAAAGGCCGCAAAAAAAATAGTCTTTCTTATGGAGAATAAGATAAGGCCCATGGATATTTTAACCAGAGAATCTATCGATAACGCCGTTATCCTCGATATGGCTATGGGGGCGTCAACCAACACAGTCCTGCATCTTCTGGCTTTAGCTCATGAAGCGGGCATCAAATATGAGCTTGATTATATCAATGAACTGGCTCAAACCACGGCCAATGTTGTAAAGGTTTCACCCTCCCGCCCGGAGATTCATATGGAGGATATCCATAGAGTGGGGGGGGTGGGGGCGATATTAAGAGCTGTTTATGAGGGTAAGAACTCCAGGTTACGGTTGGGTGCCAAAACTGTTTATGGGAGGTTGGGTGATTATGTTTTAAGGTCTCCCAGACCCGATGGGGAGGTAATCCACTCAGTAGATAACGCCTTTTCCGCTGAGGGGGGGTTGGCTGTGCTTTCTGGAAATATTGCTAAAAAGGGTTCCGTGGTAAAAACGAGTGGAGTGGACAGAGATATGTTCACTTTTAAAGGCAGAGCCAAGGTTTACAATTCTCAGGAAGAGGCATTAGAATCCATTTTAAAGAATGAGGTAAAGGACGGTGATGTGGTGGTAATCCGATATGAAGGACCAAAAGGCGGTCCAGGAATGCAGGAGATGCTCTCTCCAACTGCTGCAATAAAAGGGGCAGACATAAGGGCGGCCCTGATTACGGATGGCCGTTTCTCAGGAGGCACCCGGGGGCTTTGTATTGGCCATATATCCCCGGAGGCAGCCAGCGGTGGGGAGATTGCTCTACTGAAGGATGGTGATGTAATAGAGATAGACATCAATAAGAGGGAGATAAATGTTAAGCTCTCAGAGAAAGAGTTAGATGCCCGGAGGAGGAACATTACCCCCTTTAAGATGAAGGTGCCCGGGGGATGGTTAGCAAGATACGCAAGTTATGTAGAAAGCGCTGATAAGGGAGCGGTTTTATCCCTTCCTTCCGGGGAAAGTAAAGAGGAAGTAATATAACCCTGCCCCCTAGCATCAGGAGCGCATAATAAAGCCTGTCTTCTCCCCTCCTTTTCCTTCCATCCATGGCAACATGGTTTCTTTTTTGGGGCTTCCTGCATAGCAACCACTCAAAAATTTCAGAGGGTATTATCCTCTAAAATCAGATTTAATTTATTATGGCTAAATTCAAAATAGTTTAGAGCAAAAAACCTTTCAGGTAGAGTAGAAGAAAATGACACTGGAAAAGATTATAAAAAGGGATGGTAGAGAGGTTAGATTTAGGCAGAAGAAGATAACCGATGCTGTTTTCAAGGCATTTATGGCTACTGGGGAGGGAAGGAGAGAGGATGCTAAGAAGGTTTCAGATACCATAGTAAATGAATTAGAAAAAAGCAGGAAAACCCCTCTCGTGGAGAAGGTTCAAAACATGGTAGAGACTACCTTAATGGGTCTCGGTTATTACAGAACAGCTAAGGCGTATATCCTATATCGGGAGCAGCATCAGAAGATAAGGGAGGTAAAAGGACTTGTTCAGGATGTGAAGGTGGTGGAGGACTACCTGACGAGGGAAGACTGGAGGGTTAAAGAGAATAGCAATATGACCTATTCTTTACAAGGATTAAATTGTTATCTCTCCTCGGTAGTGGTTTCCCATTATTGGCTTCATCAGATTTATCCACCAGAGATAAGAAATGCCCACATGTCTGGAGATTTTTATATCCACGATCTGGGCATTCTTGGTGCATACTGCGTTGGATGGGACCTTCCAGATCTCTTAAGGAGGGGAATTAAGGGCGTTTCAGGAAAGGTGGAAGCCAAACCAGCTAAACACTTTAAATCAATTTTGGGCCAGGTGGTGAATTTCCTTTACACCCTGCAGGGAGAAGCAGCTGGAGCCCAGGCATTTAGTAATGTTGACAGCTATCTCGCCCCCTTTATCAGGTATGATGGATTGGACTACAGAGAGGTTAAGCAGTCCCTGCAGGAATTTATCTTCAATCTGAATGTTCCTACCAGGGTCGGATTCCAGACGCCATTCGTTAATTTTACTCTGGACCTGAAGGTTCCGGATTTCATGAAGAATGAGCCGGTGATCATAGGGGGGGAAATTCTGGATGATGTCCATGGTGATTTCCAGCATGAAATGAACATATTTAACCGGGCATTTGGCGAAATAATGGTGGAGGGGGATGGAAAAGGAAGACCCTTTACCTTCCCTATTCCAACCCTGAATATTACCAAGGACTTTGACTGGGATAACAAGAATTATGATCCCCTGTGGGAAATGACAGCCAAGTATGGAATTCCCTATTTCTCCAATTTTGTAAACTCGGATATGTCCCCTGATGATGTGCGAAGCATGTGCTGTAGATTGAGGCTGGACAAGAGGGAATTAAAGAAGAGGGGTGGGGGTTTGTTTGGAGCCAATCCCTTAACGGGGAGCATCGGAGTAGTTACCCTGAACCTGCCACGTCTTGGCTATCTCTCAAAAAACGAGGATGAATTTTTTGAAAGGCTGGATGAATTGATGATCCTGGCCAGGAACTCTCTGAGGATAAAGAGAAACGTGATAGAGAATTTCACCGAAAATGGCCTTTATCCTTATTCCGCAATCTATCTGAAAGCTATTAAGGAGGGCTTTGGTTTCTACTGGAAGAATCACTTCTCTACCATAGGGTTAATCGGGATGAATGAGGCCCTTCTTAATCTGCTGGGTGTGAATATTGGAACCAATGAAGGAAGAAAATTTGCTTTAAAGGTCATGGATTATATGCGGAAAAGAATCTCAGATTTCCAGGCCGAGAACGGAGACATCCACAATCTGGAGGCTACCCCTGCAGAGGGATCATCTTATTCGTTAGCCAGGCTGGACAAAAAGAAATATCCAGACATTATAGTAGCTAATAACGATGAGATTAAGAATGACGGGGCAGAGCCCTACTACACTAATTCTACGCAGTTGCCTGTGGATTATACCGATGATATGTTTGAAGCCCTGCGTTTACAGGATGAATTACAGACAAAATACACTGGAGGCACGGTTTTCCATGCTTTTATGGGTGAAAGAATGCCATCCAACGAATCGGTAAAGGGGCTGGTGAGAAAAATTGCTCAAAGGTTCTCTTTACCTTATTTTACTATTACTCCCACCTTTAGTGTTTGCCCGGAGCACGGTTACATCTCTGGAGAACATCAAAAATGTCCCCTGTGTGGAAAAACCTGTGAGGTCTATTCGAGATCGGTTGGTTATCTGAGGCCAGTATCTCAGTGGAATGAAGGAAAGGAATCAGAATTCAGGCAGAGGAAAACCTTTGATAAACAAAACCCAGGAAAAACCTCGTGACTATGAAAATTGGTGGATTACAAAAACTCTCATTGATAGAATATCCTGGTAAATTATCCTGCATCATCTTTACCATCGGGTGCAATTTTAGATGTCCTTATTGCTATAACCCGGATCTGGTAAATGAAACTGCAAAGGAAATCCCTGAGGAGTATATCTTCAAATTTTTGGATGAAAGGAAAGGACTCTTAGATGCGGCGGTGGTAACAGGCGGTGAAGCCACGCTTCATCCTGACCTTCCAGAATTCATGGAGAAGATAAAACGGAGGGGTTTTTTAGTTGGATTGGAAACCAATGGAACTAACCCCGATATGATCGAAAAATTGATGAAGAAAGCGCTGATAGATTATATAGGGATGGATATAAAAGCTCCTTTAGAAAAATACAGGAAGGTCGCGGGAGTGGAAATTAATCCTGAGAAGATAAAGAGGTCTATCAGGATAATAATGAATTCCCAGTTGGAGTATGAATTCAGGACCACCTGTTACCC
>WALD01000044.1 GCA_015523055.1 Candidatus Altarchaeota archaeon | reverse complement strand
GCCAATCACGACCTGTCATAATGTGCCCTGAATGGGGGACGTATAGATGGATGTCCTGCGATAGCAGTTTATGACGTGAAAATAAATCAGTAGAGAACAATATCATATAGAATGAAATCATAATCAATAATATGAGGGGAGTTAGGATGATGAGGGCAATCTGCCTTCCTGCATTTCCTATCATTTTAATGGATATGGGGGTGTAGAGAGCCTGCAGAAACCTCATCGTTTTAACTTTAAAAAAGTGAGGTGTTTTTCATAGATGGAATTCTTAACCCAGGAAATTCTCGCGGATATAGGTCTGCTTTCAATAGCCTTAATAGCCGGCTCCATTCTGGCAATATTCATAGGTCTTATTCTGGCATATATAATATGTAAGAAAAAGGGCTTTGCGGAGAGACTACACATAACCTTCAGCTCATTTGCTCTTAGGATATTGCTTCTGATATTTGATTCTATCTACATCCCCTCAAAGAGAATCGTTTCATTGCTTGGAGGGGATGACCTGATGGTGGACAAGGCTGCTGCTAAGGTAAGGAACATTCTTCTAAGGAGGGAATTCTCCAGGGTGCCATATTCGGACAGGATAGTAATAGTCCCCCAGTGCCTCAGGAGCCTTGAATGCAAAACATCGTTTAATTCAGAGATAGGCGCACAGTGTATGGGTTGCAGGAAATGCAAGATATTTGACATTACCGAGAAAGCCAAGGAGCTTGGCTACAAAGGGACATACATAGCCCCAGGTGGAGGCTTCGTAAAGAGGATAATAAAGAAGGTCAGACCAGGCGGGGTCATTGGAATCGCGTGTGCCTATGAGATGAACATGGGGCTCCTTGAGGTTTCCAATCAGGGAATTCCAGTACAGGGTGTAACCCTCCTGACCTCAGGATGCGTCGAAACCGATGTGGACCTTGAAGAGGTGTTTAGAGTCATGGAACTAATTGAGGAGGATAAAGATGAATCTAGATGAAATCCAGAGAAGGGAATCGGAGGTCTACTCCCAGGTATTCTCCCGCCTCCCCGTGGCGCTCGAAAGGGGCGAAGGTATGTACGTCTATGATATCGAAGGCAGAAAATATCTAGATATGTTTGCAGGGATTGCAGTAAATTCCCTGGGACATTCCCATCCCAGAGTAATCAGAACAATCAGAGAACAATCAGAAAGATTAATGCACTGCTCAAATTGGTTTTACACCCTGCCACAACTGGAACTCGCTGGATTACTGACAAAACTGACTGGCATGAAAAAAGCATTCATAACCAATTCAGGAACTGAGTCTGTTGAAGCAGCAATAAAGCTTGCAAGGAAGGCAACCGGCAAGAGCGAGATTATAGCCATGCAGAATGCATTCCACGGCAGAACCCTTGGAGCATTGAGCCTGACATGGGGCAAAAATTACAGAAAACCCTTTCTTCCTCTCGTCCCTGACATGAAGTTCGTAACCTACAACGACATTAAATCCCTCAGGAATTCCATTACTGATAACACAGCAGCAGTAATCCTTGAAGCAATTCAGGGCGAGGCAGGGGTTCTTCTGCCAGACAATGACTATCTCAGAGAGGTCAGGGAGATCACAGAATCCATGGGAATCCTCCTTATCCTTGATGAAATCCAGACAGGGTTCGGGAGAACCGGGAAGATGTTCGCCTACGAACATTCCGGCATCCAGCCAGATATAGTCTGCATGGCCAAGGGTATGGGCGGTGGCTTTCCGGTGGGTGCCGTAACATTCAGTTGCACTGACTTTGATAGGGGAGAGCATGGTGGGACCTATATCGGAAACCCACTGGCCTCTTCGGTAGCCAATACCGTTATAAATACAATAATCAAAGACAACCTGGTGAAGAATTCCGCAACCATTGGACAATACATTCTCGATGCCATCCCGGAGGCCAGGGGAAGGGGTCTGATGATTGGAATCCCCGTTGATAACGGCAGGGAGAGGGTCATTGAGCTTATTAAGAAGGGTATTCTGACAATCTATTCAGGCAATACCATAAGGGTTCTACCCCCGTTGATCATAAAGAAAAGACATGCAGAGGAGTTTCTGTCTGTTATCAAGGATAGATGAACATCTTCTCCGGGGGCATAGTATTGGTCCTCAAAGACATTGTAAAGGAACTTATCCTGGGGTTTCAGGAAAAAAGAACCTATTGGGTGGAAAGAGATATAAAGGTGGAACCTGAAACAGGGAGGATTAATGCATTCATTGTCCCAGCGTGGGAAGGGTTATTGGCCAAACGGTGACATGGTTTAGCTGACACCTAGCTTTATTTATATGTAACCCATAATAATTATGACAAGAATGTCAATTGACAAAAATGTCACAAATCTCTTTCAGGTCGGCGGTCCGGTAGTAAAGGAGCAGTTCTATGACAGAAGAGATGTTTTAGGGGAGTTGGAGGACCTAGCCCGAAAAAGGTCATACCCTGGGTTTGCACTCTATGGCTCAAGAAGAACGGGAAAGACATCGATACTGAAGGAATTTATCAGAAGAACGGGAAACAAAAAGGATATAATCCCCATCTACCTTGACGTATCCGGCGTTCATCCATTCAATGCAGAGAGGTTTTATGATCAGGTTTTTTCATTGACAATAGATGCCTTCAGGGAAAAAGGAAAGATATCCCTAAAGGCGAACATAACCGAAATACTGAAAGGCTCTCTCTCAGGACTCGTGGCCGTAATGAAGGATACTGAAGTCAGCCTTTCCGTAAAGGAGTACCTTGAGTTGAAGATAAGCGTGAAAGAGAGCGAAGCCGACCTCCAGAAACTCCTGGAGAAGGCGTTCAACACCATAGAGGAACTCTCCAAGGAAACAGGGTGCAGGGGAATTCTGATCCTTGATGAATTCCCGTTCATCGAGAACTTCGGCCTGGAGAATCTGTCCTGGGCCATCAGGTCCATAACCCAGAACTGGAAGAACACCTGCCTGATTATCGCGGGAAGTAGCGTATCGATGATGAAGGAGCTGACCTCCGCAAAGACCGCCCCTTTCTACATGCTGCTGCAGGTGAGGAGGATAGAGGCATTCGACGAAAAAACATCCGCTGGGATGATAAAGGAAAGATTCAAGAGAATCAACATAGTGGTGGATGACGACTCTTTGAAAAAGATATTCGACCTGACTCATGGATTCCCCTTTTATCTCCAGTGGCTGGGTGACAGGATTCATGACAATCTAGCCGGAAAGCAGATAGGTGAAGAACTCATAGAAAAGGCGTACACCGAAATCATGAAGGAGGGTGAGGTCATCTTCGCTGCAGACCTCGAGAAGCTGTCCAGCGGCGAAAGAGATGTCCTTGTAGGCATCGCAATATCCGATTCCGGAAGGGCATCTTCCATATCCAGGCGGGTTGGCAGATCAGCTGCCGTTACGGGGAAGATGATTGAGAGGCTGGTGGAGAAGGGCTATCTCGCGAGAATCGAAGCCGGACTGTATGAATTCACGGACCCATTGCTGAAGAACTGGTTAAAGCAGAGGTATTCATAAAGGATGAAAAACAAATGCTCGATATGCGAAACCAGGATCCAGAGGGGGGAATTTATAGTAAAGCAGCTATTAGGCTCTTGAGAGGGAACACTACCTCTTTCTATTGCCCTTCATTCTCTTCCTCAGTGCGTATCCAGTTACTGAAAGAATCAGAAATAGAATACCAGCGAATTGGATTTACATAGCGTCTCCATATTACCCCTATTCTAATTTTCAACTCACTCAATTCTCTTTCCTTTCTCATGGTTTCTAGGAACAATCTCATACAGGCCACCTTATATTTTGCGAATTTGTAGTTACGTCTAATGAATTCCGTTGGGAATTGGTAATATAGCCAACGGTGATGAATTCTATGAATTCAGGTGCAAGGGGGTTATTTAACTTTCGTTGTTAACGATATAACGTTAACTATTTAAAGAAAGTTAACGATATATTAATAATAT
>WALD01000043.1 GCA_015523055.1 Candidatus Altarchaeota archaeon | reverse complement strand
TCTCCTTTATCTCCGCCTCCCTGGAGAGAAAATCCTGCTGCTCCTTCTCTATCCCCTCCTTCTTCTGCCTGATCTCCTCCATCTCCTTCTCCCTTTGAGCCTTTTCCTGCTCAATCTTTCTCTCCCTGACATCAAGCTCCTTAATCTGCTGTTCTGTTTCCTGAAGATTACCCTCAATCAAAGAGAGTTCCTTTCGGGTTTTTTCGGAGACCTTTTTTATCTTCCTGACCTGTGATTCTAATTCTGCTATTGATTTACCCTCTCTGGATATCTCTTTTAGCAGTTCAACCTCCCTAAATAGCTTAATCTTTCTCTCCTGGTCCTTTTTTATTTCCTCTGGCGTCTTTCTTTTTTCTTTTCCTTTCTCCTCTTCTTTACGCTTTATATCCTCTAACTCTTCATCTCTTTTTTTTAGCTCCTCCTCTATTTTCTTGAACCGTTCATCCGTTTCCTTTCTCTTCAGCTCCTCCTCTGACTTAACCCTCCTCAACTCTAAATCTCTCTTTTTTAGCTCCTCCTCTGCTCTCCGCATAGCAATTTCGTCATTTCTCTTTATCCTGGCCAACTCAGCCTCTTTCTCTCTGAACTCTTCCTCTTCCCTTTTCTTAGCCCATTCTTCCTTCTGTACCCTCCCCAATTCAATCTCTTTTTTCTTCAAAGCAACCTCTTCGGCCGGTGCTACTTCCCTCAACTCAGCCTCCTTCTTTCTCACCTCCGCTACGGCCTTCTGGCGTCTCTCCTCTTCCCTTCGTCTGATTATCTTCAGTTGTTTCTTTTCTGTTTCATTAAGACTCTTAATATCTGGAGGTTTCTTTATCGGCATAACCCGTGTAGCCCCTATGGTCCTCTCCTGCCTTCTTTTGGCAATCTTCTTCTTCATGACGCCCAGAAGCCTGTCCACCCTTTCCTTCTCTCTGGTTTCCTCAATCCCTTTCTTTCTCAGGGTTTCATCCACGTGCCTGACGACCTGCTCCGGAGAAATAGCTTCCCTCAGCTTCTTGCCCTTCTTGAGAACCTTATCCCCCACAATAGAATAGTGAATCTCTACGATTTCATGCTCCAATAGAATCTTTGCCAGCTCTTCAATACCTTTTTCATCCAATCCAAGAATCTTTGCAGCATCAGATAGCTTAATCTCACCCCTTTTGTTTACAAGCGATACAAGCTTGTCAAGTCCTGTTTTTATCTTACCTCCTGGCATCGTTCAGCTCCTTCCCGGTTATCCGCATATAAGCATCCAGATACCTGTCCCTGGTCTTCATCACAATGTCTTCAGGAAGTTCGGGGGCAGGAGACTCCTTATCCCAGTTAATCCCAACAAGATAGTCCCTCACAAACTGTTTGTCAAAGCTCTTCTGTGGCTTTCCAGGGGAATAATCATCCATGGGCCAGAATCTCGAGGAATCGGGGGTTAAAAGCTCGTCAATCAGAATTAACTCATCGTCAAGGAGACCGAATTCAAATTTTGTATCTGCTATTATAATTCCCTTTGATTCTGCGTAAGCCGCTGCCTTTTTATAAATTCTGATAGTCATCTCTCTGAGCATGCTTCCCAGGTCCTCCCCAACAATCTCATTTACCCTCTCCTTGCTGATATTTTCATCATGCCCCACAGAGGCCTTTATTGCAGGAGTAAATATCGGTTCTGGTAACCTTTCCGACTCAACCAGACCGGAAGGAAGCTGGATTCCACAAATACTGCCCTTCTCCATGTATTCTTTCCATGCAGAACCGGAGATATAGCCTCTGGCAACGCACTCTATGTCAATTCTATCTGCCTTATTAACCAGCATTGCCCTCCCATTGAGAATTTCCCTGTAACTCCTGAGAACGCCGGGGAATTCATCAACATCAGAGGTAATAAGGTGATTCCTCACTATCTTCTTTGTATAATTAAACCAGAAAACAGATAATGCTGTAAGAATCTCTCCTTTCAAGGGAATTCCGTTTGGCAGGATAGAATCAAAAGCAGAAATTCTATCGGTTGTAACTATCAGCAACCGGTCCCCCATATCATAGATATCCCTGACCTTGCCCCTCTGGAAAAGCTTCAGCTCCGGAATTTCAGTGGTGAGGATGATGTCTTCCATATCAATAATGATTTAGTGCAAACTATTATAACTCTTACACCTCCTACCCCGGTAAGGCTTATATCTCTATATCTGCACCGTTTGTGAGGATGTGAAGGTTCTTGTTAATCCTGTAGCCCTCCTCCTCTGCAAGCTCCGCATAACTGCTCCGCATGTCCATGTTTCCATGACAGGGTATTATGTGTTCCGGTTTTATCAATTCAAGCATCTTTCTATGGTCCTCCCTTGCCGCATGGCCGGAGACATGGACATTGTCGAATATCCTGACACCGAAGGATTTCAGTTTTGTTTCCAGTATGTATTTGCTCGCTGCGTTCAGTGGTCCGGGTATTGTCCTCGCGCAGAATACAACCGAATCGTTATGTTTGAACCTGAACTGAAACCTTCCATTAACCATCCTTGACAGGATTGATTCCTGCTCGCCCTGATGCCCGGTAACGATGAGGAGATAGTCCTCCCTGCTGTCCTCCACCTCATCAAGGGCCTTTGCTATTGCATTTGCCCTTGAGAACACATTCGTACCCTGTGGCAGATCCAGAAGACCAAACCTCTGCGCCAGTTTGGACTGCTTGCTTAGTGATCTACCGAGAATGACTGGAATTCTCCCAATCTTCTCCGCCTGGTCAATTATGGATTGAATTCTCTCAATATGGGTTGAGAATGTTGTCGTTACAATCAGGCCCTTATCAATAAACTCCAGAACATCCTTCAGCATAATCCGCACAACATCCTCCGAGGGGGTCTTGCCCTCTGTTCTGACCCGGGTAGATTCCACTATCATTACCTTAACATTCCCTTTGCCGAGTTCCCTGAGTCGCCTGTAATTCGTCCTTGCCACCTGCGAATGGTCGTCAAAGCGAAAATCTCCAGTGTGGACCACATCTCCCTCTGCGGTATGCAGAACCACAATCGAGGAATATGGAATTGAATGAGTAACCTCAACGAGCTCTACAGTAAGATTGGGTGACAGCTCAATGTCCTGCCCATATTCAATAGCATAAAAATTCCCCTGTTTATATTCTGCTCTTGCCATCTCCACAGTGTAGGGGGTTGAAACTATGGGGACCTCTGGTTTATTCATGGGCAAGGCACCGATATGGTCAAGATGCCCATGGGAGAGAACCTGAGCCACGACATTCTTCAGCCTGTCAGCATCAGGGATTATGTTCAATCTTATCAGCTCCTCCTTGCTGCACTTTCTTATCATGTCCGTGTCATCGTCATAAATCTGCAGCGTATCCAGCCTTATCCCATTGTCTATCACAATTGTCTTCTTGTCCAGCGAAACCCCTGTCATGTTCCTTCCAACGGCCTTGTAGCCCCCCACAGCGGTAATTTTCATTTCCTTCACCCTCCCTTTTTCTTGTTATTTAGTTTAAAGCAGGATAAATACATGTTATTGTCCATGAAGACCATATCTGCCCCCTCTGCAGGACGCGAGAATTCTCCCTGCAATTCTCCACTTTATCTTCGTTGCTGAAGAAGGCGGAAGGAATTCACTGGACAGATTTATAGAATTCTGCCTGAAGGGGCATGTCAGGGCATTGAATTCCCCAGCTCCCTCACTCCATAACATTAATAACAAGCCCGGTCAGCGGCTTCGGGTAAAAATGTCAGAATTCAATTCTATAGTTTGTATACTGCAGAAAATCTATGCCAATTATGACCTCGACGCCTTCTTCATCAACTTCGTCTTCAAAGAGCGAATCGGTAACCCCCATCTTCAGTTTGGTTTTGTAACCCTTGCTAATATCCTCCACCGACACCTCGGTGTATTTTCCTTCGATTATGTGCCCAGATGCAGAAATAGCCCTAAACCTGCCTTTAAGCTTCAGATTGAGCATATTCGCAAGTCTTTCACTCATTACGCTCTCATCAGCACCCGTGTCAATGAAAGCCACAGTATTTGACTCCTTACTGCCATTACCAACCCTAACAGGCCTGTAAACCCTACCCAACGCTCTCACCCCACAGGGTATCAAGAATCTTTTTTTTCATCTTCGCGTTGTGAAGATCCCCACTGACTTTTATCCTGTTACCTTTCACAGCAACATTCAAATTGCGATTTATTTTCTTTATCTTCTCTGCTATTTCGTCAACTCGTGATTTCTTTACCTTAAAATCTATTTCCTTCATCTCAAGTGTTCTTACAACCATTCCGATAGTAGTTATGATTCTGAGGATAAAAAGATAAAAGAGGGTGGGAGCGACAAAAGCAAGCTGAATTCCCTCACTCCATAACATTAATAACAAGCCCGGTCAGCGGCTTCGGGTAAAAATAGGTGGACTTCTGCGGCATTCTTGTTCTGGTCTTTGCAACATTCTTGACCTGGCTCATCTTCGTTGGGTTCAGGAAGAGGGCGATATCATACTCTTTCTCATAGACAGCCTGTATTGCAGCGTCCCTGCTATTGATGAAGTTTATGCTCTCCTCATATCTTATGCTGCCGTCATCTCTTACACCAAATATCCGGTCTATTATCAGCGAGTGAAGAATTACGGTGTCCAGCTCCTTCCATATTCGTGGTTTGTCCTCGTCTATCTCTTTATCGATGATTGTATCGTCCTTTAAGGTAAGGATATAATACCTGTTACTGCCGGCATACAATCCAAACGCATGCTCATCTCTTTTTTCCCACATACGGTCAAACATCTTTTTTCTCTGGCTCAGCTCGTTGTCGTTGAATCTGAAGATCTCCAGATCGAATTGCTCCAGCAGCCTTGACTCCAGCTCCTCTTCGTCCATCCTCCGGATGTTTCTCAGTAGTCTATGGGCAGGCAGGATTGATATTCCTCCCTCATCCATATCAACGAGAAGCATCATCACATACTTATTTGAGCCATCCCCCTCTCTGCTGTATCTCAGGGCGGTTTCATAACGATGATGTCCATCAGCTATGAAGAGTTCAAGTTCTCTCATCCCGGAAACTATTCTCTCAAGAGCCTTATCGTCCTGAAGCATCCAGAGGCTATGGATGGTTCCCTCTTCATCAGCAAATTTAAGAACGGGTTCCCTCTTAACCTCTGTCCTCAGGATGGAGTTTACCCTATTGTGCCTGTCGGAGTAGAGCGAGAGGACAGGGCTTATGTTTGCTCTGACTGCCTTTATCAGTTTGAACCGGTCCTCGCTGGGCTTTGGAAGGGTTCTTTCATGGGGGTAGATATGCCCCAAATCAAGATCCTCAAGCCTTACAAGACAGAAAAAACCTCTCATTATCCTTCTTTCTCCAGTAGGTAATGAATATTCCTGCTCATATATATAGAACGAATCTTTTCCGTCTCTTTTAAAAATTCCTTTATCCATCCATTCATCAAGGAATTTTCTTGCACGGGTATATCTGTTATTCTCTTTATTATCTCCCTTTTCTTCCTTCCCAAGACTCAATCGGATTATATTGTAATCCGAGTTGCTGTAATAGATATCCCTCTCGGCTTCGGAGACAATGTCGTAAGGAGGGGTCACCAATCTGGTCATGTTTTTACTCCTCTCTCTATTGTACCTGACCCCTCTGAACGGGAGAATATCAACCATAAAGTCAGATATAGAATAAGGAACTAATAATTAGTTGAAGACATCAAACCCCCCGATTTTAGTAATAGTCTGGTTAATACCTGAGAACATATCCTGACACATTATACCCTGAACCCGGTCAGGGTCATGGTCAGAAGTTTAATGGCATCCTCCACATCCTTCATGCTGAAGACTCCACTGGGAGAATGGATGTATCTACAGGGGATGGATACCACCCCCGTTGGAATGCCTTCCCGTGTTATATATACTATCGCCCCATCGGTCATCCCGCCCTCAAGAACATCAATCTGATAGGGGATTTTGTTCTTTTTTGCTGTCTCTATCAGAAGTTTTCTGAGTTCTGGATGGGTTACTACACCCCTCCCAGAAGCCTCGGTTATGGTAATCGCAGGGCCATTCCCTACCTTCAGATTAGACTCCGTTTCCTTTATCCCAGGAGTCCCACCGGCAATGGTTGTGTCAATTGCAAAGGCATAATCTGGATTTATCTTAAACGCAGAAACCCTGGCTCCCTTAAGGCCGACCTCCTCCTGTGCAGTCCCCACTGCATAGACGGTGGCATTTATATCTGCCGGAATCTTTTCCATAACCCTGGCCAGGATATAGCAGCCAAGACGATTATCTATCGCCTTGCCGTAGTAGAGATCATTCCCAAACCCATTAAAATTTGACTCAAAGGTTATCGGGTCGCCGATTTCTATCCTCTTCTTCGCATCCTTCTCATCACTGGCACCTATGTCAATGAAGAGATCTTCATGCTTGATTACCTGTTTACGCTCTTCCTCTTTTTGGAGATGTGGCGGTTTGGAGCCAATAATGCCGGGGACGTCACCCTTCCTTGATTTTACAACGACCCTCTGTCCCAGAAGAGAACGGTCATCTATGCCTCCTATTTTAACAAAACTTACGAACCCATCCTTGGATATGTATTTCACCATCAGACCTACCTCATCAAGGTGGGCTGCCAGCATAATCTTCATCTTTCCTTTCCCCTTCCTTGCGATGATGTTCCCGAATTTGTCGAGTTCTACAAAATCACAACTCTTCCTGAATTCCCGTTGCATAATCCTCGCAACATCACCTTCAAAACCGGAAATTCCAACCGTCCTGCATAATTCCTCAAGAAGTTTCATATTAGATCATTTGGTTTACAATTTATTAATATGGAATGTTTAAATATATAACATGCCCAAAGCTTCTGGTCTGAAAATCGGCAGGGTTACTTCTGAGATAGGAAATGAGGTGATTGCTTCCTTCCCTGACTCCCGGCAACCCGGAGATTTGGCTTCTGCGTCACGCTTATACGGAAAGAGGATATCTTTTGGTTCCAGAAAGGGGAGGATTTCTGATGTCATAGGGCGGATTGACTCCCCATACCTGGTTATAAAACTAAGAAAAAAATGAGTTTTACTGCGGAATCAAAAGAGGAATTAGCAGATTCTAATGTAGAATCAAAAGAGAGAATGACAGATGAGATAAAGAAATGCCCGATATGCAAAAGCCCAATCATGATTACCGATTACGCTCATGGGGAACTGGTATGTAAAAACTGCGGGTTTGTTATCGATGAGAGACTCTTTGATTTTGGTCCTGAATGGAGAGCGTTTGATGATGACCAGAGGAGCAAGAGGTCAAGAACAGGGGGTCCTGTAAAATTCGCGAAACTGAATAAGGGTCTGACTACGGAGATTGATCGCTATGATAGGGATATTCGGGGGGTGGCTGTTCAGCCGGAGAGAAAGGCCCAGCTTTATAGGCTGAGAAAATGGCAGAAGCGATCGAGAATGTCGGACTCTGTACAGAGAAATCTGTCAATAGCACTTCCTGAACTCGACAGGATGTGTGCCCTTTTGAATATATCCAGCAGTCTCAAGGAGGAATCGGCAATGCTCTATCGGAAGGCAGTTAGTAATGGGCTTGTCCGGGGGAGGTCCATTGAAAGCGTTGTTTCTGCAATAATATATCTCGTATGCAAACAGAGACAGATCCCAAAGACTCTCGGAGAGCTTGAAGAGGCATCCGGCGTAAAGAGAAAGGACATTGGCAGAAGTTATAGATTCCTGTGCAGGAAGCTGGAGATGAAGATGCCCGTAGCAACGCCGATAGACTACATTTCAAGATTTGCATCCAGATTAGGGCTCTCTGGGGCGACCGAGGCAAAAGCAATTGAGATACTGGAGGAGGCAAGAAGGCAGGGCATTACATCCGGGAGAGGCCCTACCGGGGTTGCCGCAGCAGCAATATATCTTGCAGGAAGGCTAACAAACGACAAGCAGACACAGAGGGAGATAGCAAACCAACTCTCCGGAGTTACAGCCGTAACAATAAGAAATCGCTATGAGGAATTGGTAAACGCACTGGGGATGGATATATGATGCCAGAACTAAGGGGGAAGGTAACTGCTGGTCTTGGAGAAGGCTCCTATTATGTCCGGGAATATTCTGACAGGATTAAAGAAAAACTGGGTTTTAAACCGTTCTTCGGTACGCTAAATGTCAGCATGGATTCAAGTATCCATGATATGAGAAACTACATCAAATACAGGGTGGATAGATTCGAAAAAGACGGAACGGAATTTAATGCTGTTGAATTCATCCCTGCTAAAATTCTTGTTGGTAATAGAGCTGAGAGCTGCTATGTTCTTCTTCCTGAAAGGAGCAAACACCGACACGAGATTGAGATTTTAAGCGAATTCAATCTCAGGGAGAAGTTGGGGCTGGATGGTGGAGAGGAGATTATAATAGAGATTATGGGATGGGGGGTAGGTAATAAAGGAAGGTAGTAGTAGGGATTACAGAGTAGTAGTATAGTAGTGGGGATTATGGAGGAGGTAGTAGCAGAGGATATGAGGTTATGAGATAGTGGTGGAGGTTAGAGATGATAATAGAGAGTATTAGTAGTAGAGAGTATAGGGTAGTAATAGAAATTATCTAACCCGGGATATCTTCCCCCCAGGTTCTTCCTCTGCAAAGGTTTCGGCTGTAAAGGTGCATATCTCAACGTTCTGATTCTTCCATGCATCGGGCTCAAGGCGTGCCTTTATGCATGCCCGTGACAGGAATTCCCGGGGATTCCACCCCCTCTCCACCGCAAAGAGGGGTAGGATTATCCCCCTGAATCCCCCTCCCCTCACTATCAGACCGTGTTTGCCTATCTTTATCTTCTTCAAAGGATTACCATCAACGATGTCCTGCTCCGCCAGAACGGACACCTCTACAAGGGTTGTCTTTAACTCACTCTTCCTGAGCGGGGTGAATCTGTGGTCCCTGAATGCTGCGGACTCGGCAACCTCCGGCAGAGAGCGACCCAGTTTCATTATACCGCTGGTATAACCCATCTGGCCCCTCAGCTTCTTTCCAGGATAGACTCTCAGGGTTACGAAGATTCCTGCATCACTCTTGAGTATTCTCTTTAGTGCCCCGGGAGCCTTAATCTTCTCTCCTATAAAATGGGACTCAATTACTCTCCTTGCAAACCTTACCATCGCCCTTCCGTCCTTCAGCTTTATTTTGACCATTATACTGTCCTTAAAACTATGTCCGCGATCTTCTCTATGTCAGCCAGTTTTGCTTTATTCTCCTCAAATCTTGGCTCTACAATTTGGATATTCCTCCTCTTCAGCTTTTCCAGATTCTCGACAACAAACGGATTTTTATACATTGATGCATGCATTGCAGGAACGATGATTACGGGGATCCCGGAGCCGATAGCTGTTGTAGCAAAGGTAGTGACCGGGGTGTCATCAATCCCGTTTGCAATCTTTGATATGGTATTGGCAGTTGCCGGGCATATCAGCAGGAGAGACGCCGTTCCTTCCACGCCGCAGAGATTAACATGCTCAACCTTTCCAGTTATCCCGGTAATTACCTTATGCTGTGTGGCCCATTCCATTATGTTCGGGTGGATTATCTCTCTGGCTGAGGCCGACATTACACATCTCATAGAAATTCCCCGCCTCACCAGCTCCCTGGCAAGCTTTGGAGATTCTATCGCAGCGGCACTTCCGCAAACACCCAGAACGACCAATTTTACCATAAATTATTTTATTGGTTTAGATACAAAATAAGAATGATGACGAGGTATGAGAAAGGAGCGAATTTCGAGAGGGCGATTGTGCATGAATTCTGGGAGCGCGGCTGGACTGCGATACGGTCCGCAGGAAGTGGAAATACATCGCTGCTGGCACCGGATATAATTGCAATCAGAGACGGAAGGATAATCCTTGTGGAATGTAAATCAACCAGTAGAGAGAGATTGTATCTCAAACACGCAATTTTATCGCTGCATGAATTCTCCCGGATTAGTGGAGGCAGGGCATATATCTCAATGAAATTTCTTCGCAAGGAGCCCAGATTCTATGAGATTGATGAATTCATAAATAAGAAAAAATTCGCCATATCAATCCAGGACGATTACCTGTCTCTGGACGCCATCATCGGCATACAGAAAACATTCATATAGCTATAAATACCAAAAAGCCCAATATATAATAACACTCAATATAACAACGAGGTGATTAAATGGTTGAACTACTTGATGAAAGGACAAAGGCAGAGATCAGGGCAGTTATAGATGAGGAGATGAAGGAGTTCAGGAGGTCGTGGAAGGGAGAGGTCAAAGAGATGAAAAAACTGCTCAATAAGGAGATAAAAAGCGGGAAGAAAATTGCCGACAGGAAGATAAAGAAATTGGAGAAAGGGTGGAGTGACAAGAGTGAGGAGTATGTTGAATCCTTTAAAGAGAACCCGGTGGAATGGGTAGCTGGTGCCTTTGTCGCAGGGTTACTGCTGGGGGGCATGTTTAGAAAATGATTGAGCGGATAATTGAGATTATAGTGTCCCGCTTTGTTGAGAAACTGGAAACTGCGGTCAAAGAGGAGGTTGATTACATAACCACGACACTTGAAGAAACCGTAAGACAAATAGTCCGGGAAACTATGGAGGCCGTCAGAGTTACCCTGTTTTACCTATCCATTGGTCTCGCGGCAGCAGTCATAGGCGGTGCGTTCTTTGTCTTTGGGCTTGCGAAGATTATGGACTATTACACCGGAATTTCCGGGATAGGCTATCTGGTAATCGGTGCCTTTGTGCTGATTATAGGGGTATCGGCACTCAGCAAGAGCAGGGGTGAAGTGACACATTCGGATTAGATTGCCGGGAGGGTTATATACCCTATTTCAAGGGATTTTATCCCCCTCCATTCCACCCTCCCCTTATTATCCTCTTCTCCCCCTTTTTACATCCTCTCCGGGGCATCTATGCCAAGAAGATTGAGAGCGTTCTTCAGCACCTGTCTTGTCGCATCAACGAGAAGAAGGCGGCGCTCTTTCACTCCCTGTTCAGCAGGAAGGACCGGGCATTTCCTGTAGAATCTATTCAGTGAATGTGCTAGGGCATATAGGTAATTCGCTGTCAGGTTCGGTTTCCTTTCAAGGGCGGAATTCTCCACGACACCGGGGAATTTGATTAAATTGAATAGCAATTCTTCTTCTTCTTTATCTAAATTCTTATCAAAATTATCAATTGAATCTAAATTGATGTCTGATTTTCTCAGGATTGAACAGCATCTGGCATGGGCGTACTGGATGTATGGAGCGGTATCTCCGTCAAAGTCCAGGGCTCTTTTCCAGGAGAAGTTTATCGGCTTATGTGGAGAGGTCTTGAGGATGTGATACTTTATGGCTCCAAGCCCTATTGCCGGGGCGACCTCTTTACCCGCGATTTTTCTCTTTTCGATCTCCTTTGCTGCTTTATCCAGAGCCTCGTCAATTAGCCTGTCGACGGGAGCAATCTGCCCTTTTCTTGTTGATAAGCTATCTCCCTCAAAATTGACAAAAGAGTAATGGACGGCCTCGATGAGGGTGGGTAGGTGGTAGAATTTCTGCAGGATGGTTTTAATCTCCCGGAATTCAAATTTGTGGTCCTCGCCCAGAACGTTAATCATCAAATCGCCCCTTTTCGCCTTGTCAAGATGGTAGGTAATGTCCCTCAGCAGGTAGACAGATGTTCCGTCGCTTCGGGTAAGGATTGAAACGCCACCCTCGCGCTCCAGCCCGAATTTGCTCAGGTCAAGACCGGAGCCGGCATCGGTAGTTTTGAAGTATCTGCTCTTTTTCAGGAATTCCAGTACTGGTTTTATCTTACCCTCCCTGAGCCAGTCGCTCTCAAAGTCAAAGAAGTCAAACTCTATGCCCATGCTGTGAAAAATCTTCCTCTGGCCATCAAGGCATCTCCTCGCGACTGAGCTGATTTCATCTAATGCTGTGGGGTTGCCTTCTTCGGCGTCTTTGATGAATTCCTGCACCCTCCGGGCGAATTCTGGATTTGATTCGAATTCTCTATTTGCAGAGATATAATGGAAGAGGATTTTGAAATCCTCCTTGTCTTTGTAGCCCATGTAATTCTTTGCTGCATCACCGTCGGGTTTTATTCCCTCCTTCATTCCGAGTGCGATTATCGCAATCTGCTTTCCTATGTCATTTACATAGTAGTGGGTCTCAACCTTATAGCCATAAAACCGCAGAATTCTAACGAGGGAGTCCCCGATGAGTGAATTCCTCAATCTTCCCACATGAACAGGGCCCGAAGGATTTATGGATGTATGCTCCAGAACGATTTTTTCCTCCCGGGGTTTGCCCCGGCCGTAGCCATCCCCCATTACCCGAATCTCCCTGATAGTGGGGAGGATTATTTCAGAATAATTCAGAAAGATATTTATGTGGCCGTTGACTGCCTCAACCTTTCGGATGAATTTACATGGCTCTATCCTCCCTGTTATCTCCTCTGCCAAATAAGGGGGTTCGCCCCCCTTATCAACCCCAATTTTGGCAGTCTTTATCCTGTCCACGATCTCCTCTGCCAATTCCTTTGGGTTCTTCTCCAGCCCTCCCGCAAGCCTGAATGCTACAGTTGAGGTAAGGTCGCAGAGCTCGGACTCATGAAGCTCCTCCGGTTTTATAACCTCGCCAACTGCATTCCTGAGAATTCCCCTGATGTTCTCCTTAATATCCTGATACATGCCCTGATCAGTAAGGATTTTATCCCATAATCTAATAAATTACTGATTACTGATGGCGAATAAAAATCCTCTCAACAGCCTTGTGGATGAGGCCAGGAAGGAGATTTTAAAAGGAGGGGTCGGGGCAAAGAAGTTTGTGGATGAGAGGAAGGAGGAGGTGGATGCACAAAGGTGGCTCAGGAAGGCAAGGATGCACGAGAACGCAAAACAGTTTGACAAGGCACTCAACGCCTATCTTAAATTTATGGAGCTCAAACTCAGCATTATTGAATCAAGGCCCAACACTACCCTGAAGAGCTATTTCAGCCTTGCCCCCTACTACCTGAAAATAGCGAAGTGCTACGAGAGCATAGGGCACCTAACGCAGAAAGACAGGGTGGAGGATCTGAAACATTTGGCAGAGAATTATCTAAAAGCTGCAAGAATCTACAATGAGGTCAGGGAGTATAGGAAGGCCCATAAGAACTATGAACTTGCTGCCGGGCGATACGAAGAGGCTGGGGAGTATAAAAAGGCAGGTGATATTTACATGGAACTTGGGGGGATGTATGAGGGTATCAAGAATTACCTGATCGCTACCTCCATGTATGCAAAAGGTGCCGGACTATATGAGCGTGGGGGGGAATATAAATCCGCACTGGAGGTTTATATGAAATCCGCTGAGATGAATAAGAGAATAAAGAATATTTCCGGCATGAGCTCCAGTTATGAGAAAGCCGCTGAACTTTACAGAGGGCAGGGGGAACATAAGAAGGCGGTTAAATATTACCTGCTGTCCGCTATGTTGGACTCCAGAATGGAGCGCGTTCCGCGTCTTATCAAAACCTATGACACCATAGCCAGGGACTATGAAGACAGAAGGGAATATGAGACTGCCATCTACTATTATCTGTCCTCAGCGGAATTCGCCAGAAATAGCGACAGGATCAGTGCAAGCAACGACTATGAGAGCATCGGGAGGTGCTATGCGAGTATGAAAGACTATAAGCGTGCAATACGCTACTATGAAAAGGCAGCCAATATCAGGCTAAAGCTCAAGAGATACAGGGATGCAGCCAGTGCTTATAGGGTCCTTGGAGAATGCCACGAAGAACTGGGAGAATTTAGGGAGGCTGGAGATTCCTACTTCAGTTATGCGGAGATCAGTCTCAAAGGGGATAATGATTCCGAGGGTATTTCGGGCTACAGGCTTGCAGCGGAATCTTATATAAAAGCCGCAGAGAGGAAGCTGAAGGAGAAAAGAGTAGAGGAGGCAGTAGAGCTTTATAAAAGGGCGGGGGCAAGCTATGTGGACCTGAAGGATCCCCTATCGGCTGCCAGGATTTATTACAATGCCGCCGGGATAGAGGCTATGATAGACTATAGTAAGGCCGTTTCCATATATAAAGAGGCGGCAAGGCTTTACGAAAATGCAGAGGAGGTGGTAAAAGCAGCCGACTCGTACTGGATGTGCAAAGACTATAGGTCTGCCATGAATCTATATCTGAGGTATGCAAAGGAACAGGAGAGTCAGGAGAATTATTTTCATTCCGGAGGGGGGTACATCAAGGTAGCAAAATGTAACATCAAACTTGGAAACAAGACGGCAGTCAGTAAGAACTATACACAGGCGATAAGGCAATATCTCAGTTATCTGGACAAAATCAAGAGCATGGATATGAAAAAAAGCGAAGAAAAAAACCCCGGACTGGCACATTTCTGGATTGGAGAATCATACAGACGTCTGGACGAACTCCAGAAATCTGAAAGCTACTTTGAGAAGGCGGTTTTATACTTCAGAGATAATCAGATGGCTACCGAGGAGGTTCTCAGCATTACCTTCCTCTCACTGACAAAGGCAGAGAGGGCCGTTCAGCAGGGCGATTATCAGGTTGCAAACAAAGAGTTGAGCAAAGGTATGGAATACCTTAATGAAGCAATAGAAAAGAGCAAAGGGAATGATGAATACACAAAACTCCTAAGCGATACGAAGAAGAAGATGAGGGAGATGCTCAGTAGGATAGGTGAGAAGCCAGAGATTACATTGCTTCTGGACAGGCAATCCTCTACATTTGTTGGGGAGGCATTTATCATGAACATGGTTCTAACGAACCGTGGTAAGAATCCAGTTAGAGATATAATCTTTCTCCCCCATATCCCCGAGGAACTAAGAGTGGTTGTCATGCCAGCAGATATAGATGAGATAAAGCCAGGTGAGTCCAGCAGGAATTCAATAGAGCTGGTTTCAGACAGGGCAGGAAGTTACCATATAAAGCCCCTTGAGGTACTCTATCATGACAGAGCAGGTAATAGATATGTCAAGTCTTCAAATCCCATAACGATTGATGTCATTGAGAAGGTAAGAGAGAATTACAAAAACTACAGGGTTGCAATAAGCACCTATCTGGAATATGCAAAAAACCAGTTTGGAAACGGGAATTACTTTCATGCAGGGGAGGGTTATAGAAGAATTGGTGAAATCCAGGAAAGGTTTGGTGAGGATGTGGAGATGGAGAAATCCTATCGGAAAGCTGTTAACTCTTATCTGAGGTATGTGGAGGGTATGAAGGAGAAAAAGAACCCGGGTTTCACCCACCTAAAAAGAATGAGCGAGGCCTACAAGAATATCGGTGAGATGTACGAGAGGATTAATAATCTCCAGGATGCGGAGAAATACTTTAGGGTTGCCCTGGAATCCTACCGGATGATAAGGGATAAAACTAAAAGGTACTCTGAGAAGCTTCTTATTGATAGCCACATGATGGCGATAGAGGCATTTATCTCAAAGGTCGCGGCAAAGAGCCACATAAATCACGGGAAGTATCCCGAGGCAAAGGAATATCTGAAGAGATCTAAAAAGGGGCTTGAGGATGCACTCAGAAAAGGTGGATGGAGTGAGGAGGAAGAGAGATTCATCGAGAAAAACAAGGGTGAGATAAAGGTGCTGATGGACGAGCTCCAGAGGAAGCCAGCTGTTTCAGTATCAATAAACCTCCCCAAAAAGGCAAAGGCAAATGAACCGTTGGTCGTAAAGATCTCCGTGAAGAATGAGTGGAGTGACGACGTGCACGACATAAGGTTCCTCACCCGGCTCCCTGATGACTTTGAGGTAAAAAAGGCTCCGGGCGAGATTCCTGTAATCAGGGCCGGTGAGGAGAAGGACATTCGGGTTGAATTAATCCCCCGGAGTGCCGGTAAATTCCAGTTCCAGTTTTTTGATATGACCTACAAGGATGGAAAAGGTCGAAATTACATGACAGGTTCTGAGGATGTTCTGGTAGAGATTGCGAAATAGATTTATAGTAAAAAGGTGAGTATATCTTAAGATGGCTAAAATTCCGGGTGTTGAGAGGGACAAAGACATAAAGCAGCAATTCGCTCAGCTCTATAATGAGGTTCATAAGGTTATAGTCGGTAATGAGGAGGTAATAGAGGACATTATAATTGCCCTGTTTGCCGGGGGGCACATTCTTCTGGAAAGCGTCCCGGGGATGGGCAAAACAGTCTTAACGAACACCATCTCCAATGTCCTTGAGTGTGAATTCAAGAGGTTGCAGGGCACTCCTGATTTGACTGCGAAAGACATTACAGGTGAGATGAGGTACGACGAGAATACCAAACATTACGCTCTCAGAAAGGGAGCAATCTTTACTAACATCCTCCTGATGGATGAGATTAACAGGGCCCCTCCAAAAACCCAGTCTGCACTACTGGAGGCTATGGAGGAAAAACAGGTTACCATAGGCGGCAGGACATACCCTCTGCCTGCACCCTTCATTGTCATAGCAACGCAAAATCCTCTGGAGCAGGAGGGCGTTTACCCCCTTCCAGAGGCACAGCAGGACAGGTTTATGTTCAAGACAGTTCTCAAGTACCTCTCTACTGAGGAGGAGGTAATGATAATGAAGTCAAAGATGAGCTCCCATGAACTTGGCAGCGTATTTAATCCCTCGGAGATTCAGATAATCCAGCAGGAGATTGAGAGTACTGTTTTTATATCTGACTCCATTCTTGATTATGTAGTCCGGATTATAGACGAAACAAGGCATAGGAGGGAGCTTGCAACCGGAGCCAGCCCCCGGGCATCCATAGCGTTCATGAGGAGCACAAAGGCAAAGGCGTTCATTGAGGGAAGAGACCATGTGAAGCCACACGATATAAGGAGAATGGCGTTCCCGGTTCTGAGGCACCGGGTAATACTATATCCGGAATACTCGGATACAGGAACGACTACGGATGACGTGATAGCCAAAATTCTCCAGAAGGTGCAGGCGCCGATGATGTGAGCGGAGTTTTGAATGCTGAATTTACCAGATAAGAATGTCTATCGACAAAGCCAGCCAGGATCTCAAATATCTTCTTGATAGAGATTATAAAAGGACCACTGCCCTGAATCTTGTTGCGGATAGATACTCTCTTACTGAAAAAGAGAGGAACCTTCTCCATCGCTATGTCTTCTCTGAGAAGGAGATCAGGAGGCACAGGAAGAAGTTATGTCCATTGAGCAGAATGAGGGGTAAGAGGATTGTCATTGACGGCTACAACGTCCTCATAACCGTTGAAGCGGTTCTGGAAGGAAGGGACATCGTCCTTGGCATGGATGGAATTCTCCGCGATGTGAAGGGAATCTTTTCCAGGTATAAATTCAATAAAAACTCAAAGATCGCCATCGACAAAATCCTTGAAAAGCTAAAGGAATTTACCCCCGGTTTTATCCTTTTTATCTTCGACTCCCAGGTTTCAAAGAGCGGCGAACTTGCGGCATTCGTCAGGGGGAGACTGGAGGAATATAGGCTTAATGGCGATGCAAGGACAAGCCCCAACGCAGACAAAGAAATAAAGAAACTCAACTACATAACCCTCACTTCTGATTCCATAATCATAGAAAACGTTGACAGGATAAGTGACCTGCCGTCAAGGATTTGAATTCAGGATCCCAGCACATTCTGAAACCTTGCGACCTCATTCAGATGCTTTGGTGTGGTATAGCCTATAACCTGCCCCGACTCGACAACCAGAACAAAGTCCTTCACCATCAGCTCCATTACCGCGTCCTCTACCTTCTTCTTCCCATCAACAACATCGGGCTTCCTGACAAATTTCCTGACGGGATCGTTCAGATTCTCCTGCCCCAACCCCCGTAGATCCTCCAGCCGCAGGACGCCAATAACGACTCTACTCTCATTAATGACCGGGTAGAATTCTACGCCCGGCTTCGCTATCAGATTCAGGAATTCTCTCAGGATGACATCTCCGTTCACGTAATCCATTCGAGGGACTGCAATCTGCGTAACCGTAAGCCCTCTCAAAGACTGTCTCAGAGCTACTACCCGGTATTCCTGCCCCCCGACAAAGAATATCAGTGCGCCAATAACCAGCAGCCACGGATTCTTAAAGAGACCCAGAACCACCATAACAACGGCAAGAATTCTCCCGACATTGACCGCTATTCTGGTTGCTCGGGTATAGTCCATGAAAATCGCGAGAATTGATCTGAATATTCTGCCGCCATCCATCGGAAACGCCGGAACAAGGTTGAAGATACCAAGCATCAGATTAACCCAGAGCAGGAGAATAAGAATTCCCTGAACACTGGAAAGGAGTATGGATGGGTCCTCAAGGCCCTGCAGAAGGGTCGGAATCTCCGCCAGTGGAACCATAAGGCCGAGCAGAAGAACGCAGAAGAATGCCATTACAAAGTTGAAGAACGGCCCTGCAATCGCCATCATTAATTCAACCACCGGCTTATCGGGAATCTCAATACTGGCAACCCCTCCTATAGGAAGAAGGGTTATCCTCGTAACCTTTATCCCATTCAGGATAGCAACGATGGAATGCGAAAGTTCGTGAAGAACCACCACTGTGAAGAGGATAACAAAGAATATCAGTGTTTGTATCCCGGAAATCAGGCCATCACTCATCCAGCTCAGGATGAAGAACCCAAGGAGGGTCAGCAGGAAGGTAATGTGCAGCTCAACAGATATACCAAAGACTTTCAGAATCTTGTAGGAGGATCTCATTATCAACCCCTTTGCATGGCAGTAACCCCTGTCCTCGCTATCTCCTTTACCCCAATATTCTTTACCAGATGGATAAATGCGTCAATCTTCTCTGGACTCCCGGTCACTTCAATAACCATTGAATCCGGGCTTACGTCAACTGCTCTGCCCCTGAAGACGTCGGCATACTGGAGGATCTGAGACTTATCCTGCTCCTTTGGACTGTGCAGCTTTATCAGGCACAGTTCTCTGGATATCGCCTCGTCCATTGAGATGTCAGTAACCTTTATGACATTAACAAGCTTATTCATCTGCTTCTCTATCTGCTCCAGTGTCCTGTCATCACCCCTTGTTAGAATAGTCATCCTCGCAATCTTCGGGTTGTCTGTTGGTCCGACAGAGATACTTTCTATATTGAATTTCCTTCTCGTGAACATTGAAGCAACCCTCTGCAGAACTCCTGGCTTGTGATCAACCAGCGATGTGAATATATGTGTCCTCACGGTATAAGATTATGGGCGGGAGGTTTAAAATATAGGCTCGTGTCTTTTTCTTTTTTCACCCAGATTTGACAGTATTTTGTCATGAAATCGTAGACACTACACAGGCAGAATCCCCCCCATGGCCTGAATCAAACCCTGCAGCAATTCTCAAAACCTGTTATATTCGGTCCTATCTAATCTATAACCATGCTTTTTTCAAAAGAAACTTATAGTTTTAAAATGATGAATTCAAAATTCATAACCCTTGTTGCTGTCCTGATCCTTGCCTCAACTGCGTATGGGCAGGAAACGCCTCCCTACGCCGTTGTCGGTCACATCTATCAGCAGGACGGGAAAACCCTGCAACCTGATGCTGCCATTACTCTTATCTATCTGCCAACCAGTGAGAGTCTTTTTGGATATTCTTCAGCAAGCGGTGACTATCTCTTTGACTTATCTGACCTCCCCAGTGGCTATGTCGTCGGAGAGCAGATACAACTCATTGCAGAATATAACAACTCCGGGGCAAGTATTGTAGAGACGATAACCGAGGATGGTCCTATATTCGCCCAGGATATGGTTCTGGGTCCACTGGTGAATAATGTCTCCATTGCCCCAAACTATCTTCAAGGCGGCGAAACTTCGAGGGTTACTGTAACAAGTCCCTTCATAAATGCAGTTGTAAATGCCACAGTAGAGGGGGCAACGACCTTTCTTAGCCAGGAGGAACCGGGAGATTATTCTGGTTATATCATAGCTCCGGATGATGAAGGCATCTATGTGGTTGATATACTACTGGAAAGCCCGGAAGGCACAAGGTCCCATTATCAGGAACTCCTGACGGTTGACAACACCCCCCCATCTCTCGTGATATACCAGCCCCAGAACGGCACTGCAACTACCAACCTAACTCTGATGATCAAGGGACTCACCGAACCGGATGCAACCATAGTCATAAATGGATTTGATGTGAATGTATCCGAACGGGGGAGGTTCAACTATACTGTAGAACTGGGGGCAGGCACCAATATGTTCGTAGTTGACGCAACAGACAGAGCAGGAAACATAAACCGGACAAGAATTATCGTCTTTCTCTATGCACTCTATATATCAGAAATTTCAGCGGATTCAGTACCCTCCGGCGGGGGGACCACAATATACGCCGAGGTCATCTCAACCTTTGACATAGCAGGGGTAACGGCACAGGTCACCTCCCCTGATTTAACAATCTTGAATTATTCGATGGTTGAGACCAATGGCGGTTTTAGCGTTGATTTACCTGCCCAGGATATTGCCCGGATAGGTGACTATAACATAACCGTAACTGCAACGGATGCCAGGGGTAATACAACAAACGGCACCGGCTGGTTTGAGGTCTACAACACGAGAAGATTCTACGGAGATGTCCTGGATTCTGCGGATAATCCCGTTCCTCTAAAGTTCAAACTCTATCGCCCCGGAACAGATTACCTTATCCATGAATTCAGGACTGACGTCTTTGGGGGATATGATGTCACAATTCACAACAGGAATTACGACCCATTGTTTGAATTCTCGGATATGGAATTCAAACTCCACAACATAAACTTCACATCCATCCATGACGACCCAATAGATATAGATCCCCTGGAAGGAAATGAGGTCTATATCCCCCATGCCGATCCCATCAGGGGTTTCGGCCTTGATACCAATATGACATCAACGGGTATTGTGAAGATTGCTTACTCACAGCAGGACATAGGCAGCGAGGAGCTGATTAAGATATATGAATGTGATGACTGGGATTTTGAGAACAAGACCTGTAAGGTCTTCTGGACGGCTCTTGAGAGCCAGGTAGATAAGTTCGCGAACACCGTTACGGCGGCAATAGACAAGCCACTGGAATCCACCGCCTATATGGCCGTAGAGGCATTAAAATGTGGTGATGGGAAATGCGAGATTGAGTATGGGGAATCCTGCAGCACCTGTCCAATTGACTGCGGCATTTGTCCAACGGGTCCAAAACCAACAGACATTTCCGGGATAGAAGCAACACTTCTTAACCTTATTGAAAGAATTGGTCTTCTGGAGGAGAGGGTGAACCTTACCCAGCAGCAGATAAATGTAACACTTCAGAGACAGGAGATAATAGATTATATAAGGGATGCAATGTACAGGCAGACACAGGACATGGCTCTTCTTCTTCTTGCAAAGAAGGTTGAATTGGTTTCCGGCTATCAGGTTGTTTCGGCTGAATTATATCCTGGTGAATATACAAAGACATCTATAAGAATCAAAAACCCGTCCAACAAGAGCGCATCAATGTCCATAAATATCTCCGGGAAGGTTATAGACTTTATAAGCTTTGAAAACAAGAGTGTAGAATTAACACCAGGGGAGGAGAGTGACCTTGTGATAAATACCTTCATCCCCCAGGGAACAAGTGCTGGCAACTATTATGGTGAGATAACACTAACTATTGCCGGTATAACCTCAAATATACCGGTGAATATCAGGGTCCTTGAAAGGAAGGAGAGACTCCTTGACCTGAAGATTAATCCACTTATAGATGTCATTTCCCCCGGAAAAACCCTTCGGGTTGATGTTAGCCTTTACAATCTTGGAACCAAGGATGTTAATGTCGAGTTCCTCCTCCAGCTTGTAGATTCTGTAACCAGTGAGATAGTTGTTGAAAGAACAGAGAATATTTCCATAGCCGCGGGGTCAAACATTCCATGGATAGATAACATCAATATTTCGAGGGGCATTAGAGAGGGGAAATACATAGTGAAGGGCATAGCCCGATATCGGGGTGAGGGTGAGAGGGAGGTTGTTTCCATCTCTTACGTAGATGTTAGAAAATCGTTTTTTGAGCTGGAATTCTTTGGCATACCTGTCTGGATAATCCTGCTCATTTTTTTCCTCATAACCCTCATTTATGTTGCTTTCCTGCTCTACAAGAGGGAGCAGGCAAGGAAGAAAAGATATCTTGAGCTGGTTGAACTCGGGGCTCTGCCACAGCCCGGTCCCAGGTCAGGGGTCATCGGCAAACTGGCAGAAACAGCAATAAGGGCATTTATACCAATAGACCGGCTGCAGATGCATACCCTCATCGCGGGAGCAACCGGTTGTGGAAAGACGGTTGCTGCCCAAGTTCTCGTTGAGGAAGCTCTCCTGAAAGATGCTGCAGTCCTCGTATTTGACCCCACTGCCCAGTGGAGCGGATTCCTGAGAGCGAATAAGGATGCAGGGATGTTCAGACTCTATCCTGCCTTCAAGATGAAAGAGAGCGATGCAAGGGTTTTCGACGGCAACGTCTATACGATAACGGAACCCAGCCAGAGGATAGACATTAAAAAACATATCAGGCCTGGAGAGATTTCTGTATTCTGTCTTCATAAACTTGACCCCTCCCAGATTGATGTGATAGTTGAAAATACAGTAAGGGAGGTCTTCCTGGCGAATCTTGAGGAAACTCCAAAGCTCAGGGCCCTCTTCGTGTATGACGAGGTTCATCGCCTCTTGCCAAAATTCGGAGGGTCAGGAAAGGGTTTTACCCAGGTTGAGAGGGCAGTTAGAGAATTCAGAAAGTGGGGTATAGGGCTTATCCTGATCTCGCAGGTTTTATCGGACTTTGTGGGAGAGATTAAGGCAAACATCGGGACAGAGATCCAGATGAGAACACGCTATGAGGGAGATCTTGAGAGGATTAAGATGAAGTACGGTGAGGATATCCTGCGCTCGGTTGTAAAGTCAGCTGTCGGAACCGGCATGTTGCAGAATGCAGAGTATAATAAAGGAAGACCATATTTTATCAGTTTCAGACCCCTGCTCCATAATCCGCACAGACTTTCCGATGAAGACCTTGATAATTATGACAGATCCAATAGGGAGATAAACAGACTCAAGAATAAGCTGAAAATTCTAAAAAAAGGGGGAGTTGATGTCTTTGACTTAGAATTGGAGCTGAATCTGGCACTGGACAATGTGAAGAAGGGATCATTTGATGTGGTTAAGATGTATCTTGAATCCCTGGATCCGAGAATAGAGAGTGAATTCTCCAAGATGGGCTCCGCAGAGAGGGAGAAGGCAGAGGCAAGGGCAAAAAAGGAGGAGGAATTGATAAGAAGGAATGCTGAGAAAGCTACAAGACACGAGGAGATGCTTGAGAGCCTTAAGGAGAGAAGGGAGGAAAGAAACAGGAGGTGGGAGCACCTGAAGACAGAAACAGTTAGAGAGAAACCATCTGCCAGGGAAAAGGGATTACCATTCGGTGAGAAAAAGGCCGGGGAGAGGGTAAAGGAGATAATACGTCGTAGTAGGCTGGATAACACGGAAAGACCACAATTCAGTCCCTCAGTGGAAAAGAAGCTGCTAGGGAAACCCCATGCCGGGAAACCGCCGGAAAAACCGGTAGCTGGGGAATCTATCAGGGAAAAGACGCGTGGAGAAGATAAGGAACTGAGGGACATGCGTAAAGAGGTGGAGGAACTGAAAAAGCTTCAGGAAGAACTAAAGAATTCAGGAGGCAAGATAACCCCTGAGATGAGAAAGAGGATAGAGAGAAAACTGATGGAGAGGCAGAAGAGGAAACAATCAAAAGAATAGATCTAAATCTGTGGGATTTATCCTTTTTATCATCTATTCTTAATATATCTCTATCTTATAACATCATCTATTATATCCCCCTCCAAGATGATAAACCTACTGCGCAACCTGCTTAAAAAACTGGGCTTTGGTAATCTTGAAGCCGGGGAGAAATCCACCGGAAAGATTAAGGGCACAAGGGATACCCACAAGATAATAGCGGTTGCAAATCAGAAGGGGGGTGTGGGGAAAACAACCACTGCTATCAACCTTGCGGCCTATCTTGCTCTGATGGAGTATAAGGTCCTCCTTATAGATATAGATCCTCAGGCCAACAGCACTATCGGAATTGGAATAGAGAAGGACAGGGTGTCAGACTCCATAGCGGATGTACTTGCCGGCAAGGCAAAGATAAAGGATGTAATCCTTCCGACAAAGATTAAGGGGCTCAGCATGATTCCTGCAAGTGTCCATCTGGCCGATGCCGAGATAAAGATGGTCGGGATGAATTTTCGCGAGACTATCCTGAAGAATTCCATCCAGGATTTGACAGAGGAATATGATTTCATTCTGATAGATTGTCCACCCTCCCTTGGCCTTTTAGCTCTGAATGCACTAACGGCTGCGGATTCAGTTGTAATTCCTGTCCAGTGCGAGTATTTCGCTCTTGAGGGTCTGGATGAATTTATGAATGTTGTAAGCCTGATACAGGAGAGGGTAAACCCTGGGCTTGAGATAGACGGCATACTCCTCACAATGTACCAGAGGGATACAAAGCATGTAAATGAGATTCTCAAGGACATCCGGAAGATGTTTGGTGGAAATATCTATGCAACGATCATCCCGAGGGATGAGAAATTTCCCGAATCATCAAGTTTTGGGAAACCTATCGGAACCTATGACAGGAATTCTGATGGGGCAAGGGCGTATGAAAAATTAGCCCATGAATTTTTGGGTTACTAAAAATGGCCAGAAAATCAAAATCCAAAGGTCTTGAAACATTGATACCTGTATCAAAGCCGAAAAAAGCAACAGCAGGAAAACCAGCCGGTTATAGCGAGGCAGACAATCTTCTGAAAATGGCAAGGAAATATCTTGCTGAGGTTGAGAGAGAGAGGGAGCATGTCAGGACCGAAGCCACAAGGATAGCAAAAGAGGAAGAGGCAATAAAGAGGGAATGGCAGAGGATAAAGGAAAGGCAGAAGACTGCGAGGAAGGAACTGGAGGGGATAAAAAAACAAAGAAAGGACATCGACACCCAATTACAGAGGATAACAAAGGAATGGGAGGATATACAGGTGAAAAGGCAACAGGTGGATGAAGCCCTGCAGAAAAAGAAACAGAACGATAAGGAGATAGAACAAAAAAGAAAGGAGGTTGAAAAGGAGCTTGCTAGGGCAGCCGGCGAATGGAAGAAGATAGAGGAGGCTCAAGAAGAGCTGGCTTCCAGCCGTGACAAACTCGATCAGGAATTCATCAGAATAGGAAGGGAATGGACCGAAATCCGGAAGAATAAGACCCACCTCGAGAAGGAACTTCGGAGGAGGGATATTAGTGCAAAAGAGATTGAGCGACAGAGAAACGAAATTGATGCAGGACTAAAAAAGATAGGCCATGAATGGAGTAAACTGGAGGAAACAAGAAGGTCCATAAAGAAGCAATCAGACGATCTGGATAAAGAATTCGACAAACTCAAGATAGAATGGAACGATCTCCGGAAAGGCCAGGCTGAACTGAGCAATGCAATGAAGAGGAGTGAAGAAGATCAGAAGAGGATAGAGCATCAGAAAGAGGTCATTGCCGGGGAGATGAAGAAGATAAACAGCGAATGGAGCAGAATAGAGGAGGAAAAGAGAGAGATAGAGAATCACAGGGCAAACATAACAGCTGAATTAAAGAGAATAGAGGGGGAGTGGAAGGACATTCAGGATAACCGGGTTCAGATTGAGGAGATGAAAAAGCAGAGCGAAATAAAACTCAAAGAGGCTGATAAAGAAATTAAGGTTCAAAGAAAGGACCTGGAAAGGCAAAAATCTGCTATGGAATCGGAACTCGTCAAGATCACAGAAGAATGGTCGGAATTACGCAGGAATCAGGAGAAACTGGAGGATACCCTCAGCAGAACCAGTGAAGTCAACAAGAATATTGAGCAGAAGAAGAGGGAGATGGATCAGGAACTCAAGAGAATAGATAATGAATGGAAGAAGATAGAGGAGCTTCAGAAGAGGAGAGAGGTTGACAAGAGGGCAATTGAGCAGCAAAAGAGGGAGATAGACGCCGGGCTTAGAAAAATGGGCGAGGAATGGAATAAAATAGAGGAGCACAAAAAGAAGATATCGGAGGATAGGAAGGAAATAGACCTGGAGCTGGCTAAGGTAAGGATAGAATGGGATAAACTGAGGAACAGAGAGAAAGAGCTTGAGAGCAGGGTAGATCAAATTGAGGAGGAAGATAAAAAGAGGGGGCAGGAAAGGGATGAACTTATCAAACTCAGACGGAAGATTGACGAAGACCTCGGCAGAATAAAGCTGGAGTGGGACAGGATAGAGCTGGCACAGACAGACATGCAGCGGGAAAAGAAAGATATTGCCAGAGAATTAAATCGGATGGAGAATGAATGGGCGAAGATTCACTCTGCGGAGGAGAATCTCAACAGGGAACTCGGTAAAGGAAGAGTAGATAAAAGGAGGGTGGAGAGGATTATAAAAGAGATAGACAAGGAATTCAGGAGGATACATAGAGACATAGCCAAGGCAAAGAAGGATAAGATCAGGATAGAAAAACAGCGAAAGATCATTACCAGTGAACTGAAGGATATCACCAAGATCTGTGAAGAGGATACCAGGGATGGTGAGAAGCTTATAAAGCCAACTCCAGAGGAGATAAAGCCTCCGATACCAGCAAGAGAGGATATGGATGCTCTTGAAAAAGAGAAGAGCAAGATAAATCTTGAGTGGAGCAGGATAGAATCTGAGTGGGATAAATTGGAGAAAATTCTCTATGAATCTGGCTTTGAGGGGATGTTACAGGACATGAAACTCAAGCAGGTAGAAATAGAGAAAGAGAGGCAGGAGATTCTTTCAAAGGAGGAGAAACTAAAGTCGTTCATTGAGGAGGATGAGTTTGAGATCGAGAAGAAAAAGAAGGAGCTTGAACTTCTGATTCTGGAGGACAAAAGGGGGCTCAGGGACAGGGAGAAGGAGCTGCTGAAGGAGGAGAAGAGGCTTAAGCAAAAATATGCTACTCTAAGAGACCTGTTCAAGAGAGGGGTGAGATAAGATGCTTGGAGAACTAAAGAAAAAAATGGAGGAGAAGAAGGCAGAGGTCTATGAGGGGTGGAAGCGAATCGAGAGGCTTGAGGAGAGAATACCGGAACCACTCCCGAAGCCAGAGAATTCCAGGAAGCTTGAGGACAGAGGGAGGATAAGTCCGCTGAAAAAGATGATGGCAAAAATGGGCTTCAAGAGAGACAAAGATAGTGGAGAGGGTGGCGACTGGACTAGACTAAAGAGCAACATTGACTAATTGCCTTTTTATCCCCCAAATCTACTATCTAATTCTATGGCTATCAAAGAAGCTCTGAATTCGCTTGGAAGTGGGAATTTCGTCCTGATTCATGATTCGGATTCAAGGGAGAATGAAACCGATTTTGTAACCGCTGCGGAATTCATCACGCCAGAGCATATATCCAGGATGAGACAGGATGGAGGGGGCCTCATCTGCGTTGCTATTGAGAAGAATTTATCGGAGCAGATGGAGCTTCCCTTCCTCGTCGACATTGAAAGGCTCTCGGCAGAAAGGTTCAAAATCCTCAGGTTCATAAATCCTGACGATATTCCCTATGGCGGGAATTCCTCCTTCTCCATCAGCATCAACCACCGGAAGACCTTTACAGGGATTACCGATAAGGATAGGGCATTAACGATAAAAAAACTGGCTGAATTCCTAAAAGAGTTGGATTCAAGGAAGAATCCCGCTGAGGAATTCGGCAGAGAATTCCGCTCTCCGGGTCACGTATTCCTGCTTCGCTCATCCGGGCTGGATAACCGGGAGGGACACACTGAGCTCTCGACTGCCATGCTTGAAATGGCTGGTCTCACCCCTGCGGCTGCAATCTGCGAACTCATGGACTCCACCACCCACAAATCCCTATCCCGGGAGAAGGCCGCTCAATACGCTAATAAGAACGGAATTCCATTACTGGACGCAGAGGAGGTGAAAGAGGCGTATGAAAATCGGAATCTGTGACACTACCTTTGCAAGGTATGATATGGCAGGGGTTGCAATAGAGGAGATAAAGAACCGGGTCCCTGGAGTCAGGATAGAGCGTTACACCGTGCCGGGAATGAAGGACCTGCCTGTCGGGGCTAAAAAGCTGCTGGAAGAGAAGGAATGTGACCTGGTAATGGCTCTGGGAATGCCCGGCAAGGAGCCGATAGACAAGCAGTGCGCCCATGAGGCATCTCTTGGGATAATCCACGCTCAACTTTTAACAAACAGGCACATAATTGAGGTATTTGTTCATGAAGACGAGGTAGAGACAGATAAGGAACTTGCAGAATTCGCCGAAAGAAGGACAAGAGAGCATGCAATAAATGCAGTTGACCTTCTTTTCAATCCAAAAAATCTTGAGAGGATGGCAGGCACAGGGCAGAGGCAGGGTGGAAAAGATGCGGGTCCTTTGAGGATTTAAAAGAGCAATCAAATAGATAACTGTAAAAATGGAAAAAATCAACCTTGGAATTGTAGCCTCAGAATTCAATTATGATATAACCTACCCCATGATAGAACTCGCGAAGGAGCATGCAAGATTTCTTGGAGCAGATGTCATCAGGATTATAAAGGTCCCCGGGGTGTTTGATGCGCCACTTGCAGTCAAAAAACTGATGCAGATGGCTGATATTGATTGTGCAGTCGTTCTCGGGGCAGTGATAGAAGGACAAACAGAGCACGATGAGATCGTTGCCCAGCACGCATCCAGAAAGATTGCGGACCTATCGCTTGACTACGGAAAGCCGGTTGGTCTTGGAATATCTGGCCCCGGGATGAGCAGGCTTGAGGCTCACCAGAGGGTGGAATATGCCAAGCGTGCAGTAGAAGCCGCAGTGAAGATGTGCAGGGTCCTCGGCGATTCGGAAGAAACTCAGCCCGGCAGTGCGGGAGATTCCGATACAAGCTCCGTGTTCAAGGACTTTATGGAAATGGGTTGAATTACCTTTTTAATCCACTCAGGTTATTTACGAGTTCATCAAAAACTATTTTTCTCTTATCTTCTGACAAAGAGAACAATGTTTTCTTAATCATCATAGTAGAGATGGTGAATATATAGTTCAGCTTTATAACGCTGTCTTTTATGGCGCCCTCCTTTCTTGTTAGGGGAATTCCTTTCATAGAAGTATTGCTCGTAATTCCTGCAATAACAACATTGTCATATTCTTCAAATAGCACCAAAGCTGGTCTGGTCTTTATTTCAAAGGTATCGGTAAACTGAACTTCAGCCAGAACTATGTCCCCTGCTTTAGGCATTTTCCCATGCCTCATCCTCTTCATTATCCCACAACTCTTTCATCTTTGCCTGTTGAATTTTATGCAGAAACTCATCATATTGATTCCTTTTTTTCACACTCTTAAACACCTGAATCATATTTTTTATAAGTTCATTATATGTTTGCCTGGGGTACTCCCTTATCTCCTTTAAAGATTCAACGATTGATTTATCAAGCTGTATTGTCGTTGCAGTCATTATATATCATCTATAG
>WALD01000042.1 GCA_015523055.1 Candidatus Altarchaeota archaeon | reverse complement strand
GGGTGCTACTGCGGGTTTATGTTAAGACGCCCCCTCGTTTCTGAATTAAGAAAGAAGACCCCCGTATTAATATTTCCTGCGGAGCATGGCAAAATGTCCGAAGGACAATCGGCGGCAATCCCCCCATAACCTAACCTCGCAGTGCATCAATTAAAGCCCTTGCCTTATCCATAGTCTCCTGATACTCCGCCTCCGGGTCAGAGTCAGCCACAATACCCCCACCCACTGAAAAGTATGCCCGGTTATCCTTTATGAAAATAGTTCTTATAACTATGCTCAGATCGATATTGCCATTAAAACCCAGATAACCAATGGAGCCAGTGTAAAGACCCCGCTTTGTCGGCTCCAGCTCCTCTATGATCTCCATCGCCCTGACCTTCGGTGCTCCGGTTATAGAACCTCCCGGGAACATCGCCCTCAAACAGTCAACCTGATCTACATCTGCCCTGAGAATTCCCTCAATCGTTGAAACCATCTGGAATACAGTTGAATACCCCTCTATGACCTCAAACTCCGAAACCCTGACGGAACCGAACTCGCAGAGCTTCCCAAGATCATTCCTCTCCAGGTCTACTATCATGACATGCTCTGCCTTATCCTTCTCACTCTCCCCTAATTCATTCTCAAGGACTCTGTCCCTCTTCGGATCCCTCCCCCTCGGTCTCGTGCCCTTTATCGGCCTTGTTTCTATCCTCCTTCCATCAACCCTGAAGAATCTCTCGGGGGAGGCACTAACAACTGAAACATCATTAAGATTCAGAAATGCGGCAAAGGGGGCGGGATTTATCGCCCTTAGCTTCTTATAGAGAGACCATGGTTTTACATTAATCGCCGTATCAAGCCTTTGCGATAGATTGACCTGGAATATATCTCCCCCGGAGATGTAGTCCTTTGCCCTTTCAATAGTCCTCAGATACTCCTCCTTCTTAAAATTCGATCTATAACCCTGAAGACCGTCTGAATTCTCCATCCTATCGCGGGGGAATGTGGAAGAGCGAGCTTGCCGCTCTGACATATGTCCGGGAGATTTCGTCTCCTGGCCACATTCACCAGCCTTCTCTGTCTCTTTCCCGGAATCCCTGTCCATCCTCTCTATCTCCCCTTTGTAATCCCTGTCTGTAAAACCGCATCTGCTCAGGTAACACACCCCCTTCACATTATCAAACACCAGCACAGAATCATAGAAGCCAAGGACGCAGTCCCACATCATTCCGTCATCAGGAGTAATCCGGGGCAGGTCATATAGTACATCCTTCAGGTCATAGCCGAAGAAACCAACCGCCCCGCCAGTGAACGGAAATTCCGATTCCGGAATCCTGTACCTCTTGAGAATTCTCTTCAGGATATCAAAGGGATTCCCCTCAATCTCCTCGACGTGTTTCTCCTTAATAATCTCAATATGTCTCCCCCTGGACCTGAATACCATAAACGGCTCAAAGCCTATATAAGAATACCTCCCCAGCTTCTCATAAGACATACCCGAATCAAGAAAGAAGGCATAATCTCTATCCGAAACTGACTCAAAGAATTCAACCGGGGATATCCTGACCTCTATCTTCTCCAGATGCTCCATCCTGACAATTTAATTAGACAACAGAGATAAATAGAAAAAACCTACCTCTCACGCTTCCCCTGGATAAATTCATCAACCATATCCCTTGCAAGTTCGTCCGGGAACTGTTTTAGGGGGTGTTTCATTGTATATGCTGAAATAGATGTGAGAGGTCCGCCCACCCCCCTTTCCAGTGCCAATTTGCAACACCTTATCGCATCAATAGCAGAGCCGGCAGAATTCGGCGAATCCTCGACGCTCAGCCTTAGCTCAAGATTCATGGGGACGTCTCCAAACATCCTGCCCTCCATCCTCAGAAAGCAGAGCTTGTTGTCCTTCTGCCATGGCACATAATCGGATGGGCCAATATGGATGTTATCCGGATCCAGCGGCTTCTTCAACTGGGATTGAACTGCCTCGGTCTTGGATATCTTTTTTGAGGCAAGCCTGTCTCTGTTCAGCATGTTCAGGAAGTCTGTATTCCCCCCGGTATTAAGCTGATATGTCCTGTCGAGCTTGATACCTCTCCTGTCAAACAGCCTCGCCAGGCTGCGATGAATAATAGTCGCCCCCAATTGCGATTTGATATCATCTCCCACAATAGGAATCCTCTTCTCCTCAAACCTCCTGGCCCAGAGGGGATTAGACGCAATAAACACCGGCAGACAGTTTATCATTGCAACCCCTGCCTCAAGGCAGCATTCAGCATAGAATTCAGTCGCCTTTTGACTTCCTACAGGAAGATAATTGAGCAGTATCTCGGCCTTGCTCTCCTTCAACTCATTGACAATCCTCTCCTTCGCCTTCTCAATCTCCGTATCAGAAACGAAGTCATCGAGATATTCATCAATCAGAAAGGTCTTATCTACCGGATAATTGAGCATATGCCTTGCAACTCCATCCAGCAAAAATCCAATCTTTACCCTGACATCCATGAACGGAACTTCCCTGAAGAACACCTTCGTGCAGTTGGGAGGCTCAAAGATGGCCTGCGAAACATCTTTATCAACCTTCCTCTTGTCTATGTCAAAGGCGGCAACAACCTCGATACTGTGAGGTTTATATCCGTTAATGTCCCAGTGCATCAGCCCAATGGCGTCATCCGGCTTTTTATCCTTATAATAATAGATACCCTGTATCAGTGAACTCGCACAGTTTCCAATACCAACTATGGCAACCTTTATCCTCTTCATGGTAGATTATATACTCTTTAGAATTAAATATTACCAGTTTTTCGGCTATCTCATAAATTCTTATGAGGGCCGGGACTGAAACTGAAAGAGAAAGTTCACTTCTCTGTTAATATTATCAGGATCCTTGCTTAACTACCCCGGAGATGCCGATAACAATTTTTTGGGCATTCTTTTGGGCAATTTTATACGTTCTGGAGACATACTGCAAGTCTGATCCCCCAACAACTCGCCTAATCGCTCATCAATTGCTCACATATACATCAAAAAGAGGAAGGTTCGGGAAGTTGGAGGATAGTGAGGTGGCTGACTGTAGATTTTTAAGGATAAATGCCTCAATAATAAAGAGGTAATGTGATGGCTCATCCGATAGAACCTACGGTCCTGGATAAGGAGGACTTCAAGAGGCTTTTGAAGGATCTGGAAAACCCGGAACTTAGTCCAAAGGCCCAGAGAATGTATAAGCTGGGTAAGCAATACCACAGACAAGTTCATAGAGCGTAGCCTCTTTATCCTGTAAAAAAGTGGATCTGAAAAAACTTATTATTTCACCGATTAATGAAATAGATGATCTCTCTAACTTCTCCTGCAACGATCCAGATCTGGATGACTTCATACAAAACGACGCACTTGGATACCAGAACAGATTATTAGCCAAAACATATCTGTGCAGAAAACCCGACAAGAGCATCGCCGGCTTTTACTCGGTGACCATGGACAGCGTAAAGAAAAGACAGCTCATAGACCAGGATGAGTTCAACATAACAAACATTCCCGCATTCAAGATCGCCAGGCTCGCAGTCCATCAGAAATACCAAGGTCTGGGGGTCAGAAGATTTCTTTTATACACTACAATTTACCAAGCCAAAAAATACAGCACAGAAATCGGATGCCGGCTGGTGACAGTAGACAGTAAACCCGAGTCAGTAGATTTCTACCTCAGGCATGAATTCAAGCCGACCTCCAAGATAGAAAAACAGAAATACCCTACATTGTACCTGGACCTGATGACAATCCAGGATTAAGTACAGGAAGGATACAGTCTGAAAAAAACTCCGCTAAACCTTTAAAGATGGGCCGGGACCGAGATTTGAACTCGAGTCGCAAGCTCCACAGGCTCGCAGGATAACCGCTACCCTATCCCGGCCATATCTGAATTCCTCTGCTGAACCCAGGGGGGAATTCACGAGCCACTAGCGCAAGCGTATGTGGCTCAAAGCGTCAACCGATTTTGCGGTTGAACCGCTACCCTATCCCGGCCGTAGCAGATATTAACATTGATTCAGAAGTAATAAACAATGGAATTCGCACCACGTCTATCAGGGGTTGAGGAATCCGCAACCTTCAGGTATTCCTCACTTGCAAATAAAGAGGGGATAATAGACCTGACAATAGGAAGGACAAACTTTATAACACCCCGCCTGATTACAAGAGCCGCAGTCAGCGCCCTTGAGAACGGAAAAATTCACTACACCCCAACGAGGGGAATTCCCGAGCTCAGGAAGATGCTGGCAAGGAAGTTCAGGTGGGGGAATAATCTCCCGGACATTGGCCCCGAGAATATTATCGTCTCGGCCGGGGCAAAGCAGATAATCTTTGAGGCTGTGATGGCACTTATAGGTAAGGGGGATACAGTGGCACTTCCCGATCCCTCATGGGTCAGCTACGGGCAGATAGTGAATCTCGCCGAGGGAAGAATAACATGGCTCCCGCTGAATTCTGAAAATAATTTCATCCCCGACGAAGAGTTCCTCTCTACCCTCGAGAATTCTTCACCCAGATTAATCCTCCTGAATTCCCCCAACAATCCGACCGGGGCGGTCTATCCTGAAAAGACGATAAGAAAGATAGTTGACATAGCCGAGCGAAAGGACTGCTGGATTCTATCCGACGAGATCTACGAGAAGATTATTTACGAGGGAAAACACTTCTCTCCCGGCAGCATCTATCCAAAAACCATAACCGTAAACGGCTTCTCCAAGGAATTCTCCATGACCGGCTGGAGACTGGGCTATTGTGCCTGTCCAGAGCAGGAGCTGATAGACAAGATGAACCTTATACAGTCGCAGTCGGTCTCCTGTGCAACCTCCTTTGTGCAGTATGGGGCCCTTGCAGCGTTCAAGGAGGAGGTCATCGGGGAAAGGGATCGGATGGTCATCGAATTAAAGGAAAGGAGGGATAGATTCGTGAAGGGCATGAACGGACTTTCTGACACCAGGGTAGATCCAGCCGGAGCATTCTACCTCTTCCCGCATTTTGGGGATATTGATGACCTCGGTTTGGCAGACAAACTCCTCAGCAACGGTGTCGGTGTAAT